>JBDUAX010000008.1:0-25197 GCA_040004455.1 Gemmatimonadaceae bacterium | reverse complement strand
ACGCCAACCATCATGGGCCACCACTGGTGACCGATTTCGTGATCGGTCGAACCGCCGGCCATGATGAACATCGGATATTCCATGCCGCCTTCGGGACCATCAACCTGCACGAGCTGCGGAAATGCGTACGGCATCCACAACTTCGAATAGAACTCCAGCGCGTGACGTGCGACGGGGCCTTGATTCGAAAACCCGCGTCCACCACCGCCGCCACTCCCGCTCGGTGTTCCAATGCAGTTGCCACCCGCGCCGCCAAATCCACCACCGCCACCACCGCCACCACCGCCAGCGGAGCCACCTCGCACACCGGCATTGCCTGGGAGATAGAAGAAGTGCACCGGAATAAATCCGCGACCGGGAATGTTCGCGCGTGTTGCATCCCACACGAACTGATTGCTCGTTGCCCACGCAACGTCGGCTACAGTGTCCGCAACGAAGTGCCAACTCAATCGATCACCAGCCATCGTCGACATTCCGGCACCACGTTCAGTTGCGCTGACAATCGTGCGCTGTGAATCGGAATCCAACACGTGCGACAATCGTTCGCGCGCTACAGGCGTGAGTACGTCATTCGGATTCTGCAACACACCCGTCGCGCCAACGAGCCAACCCGCCGGCATGTCGAGCGTCAAATCGAAATGTCCGAAGTTGTTGTAGAACTCCGACGGACCGAGATACGGATCATCATCCCAACCGCCATTTCGCAGATCATCGTACACCGCGACGCGCGGATACCACTGCGCAACTTGATACAGGGAGTCGGCCCAGCGCCCCATGCGCAAACCGCGTACTCCATCGGCCGTTGGAACGCGGAAGCTCCATTCGAATTCCAACGTTACCGATTGCTTCGGCGCGATTGGCGTTGCTGGACGAATCGTCGCGTTGGTTGTGTTGAGCCCAGTGGCAGTTGCCATCACTGGTCCAATTGGTGCGGCGCCGCCACCACTGCGTCCGCCGCGCCCACCTCCACCTCCACCTCGCCCGCCACGCGGCGGATTCACATCAACTCCGGCACCATTCACAACAATTTTTGTTACCTTCATACCATCGGTTATTTCGGTGACTTCTTCGTTGCGCGGAACGTTTGGCGAAAAAATATTCTGATCGAGGCGAACGCGAATGGTATTCAGTGTGTCGTTGCTGTTGTTGTGGACGACAATAGTTTCGCGACCAGTAATCGTCGAAGTCGGCGCATCAAAGTGCGCGTTGATTTTGTAGTCAGTCCACAACTGCCAATAATTTCGTCCTGGTTTGCCCGTGGAATCGCGCGACCCGGCATCGAACGCTTTTCGAATCATGTTGGTAAGCGGTATATCGCGTCGAATAGCGCGCTCGGGCAATTTCGCTGGCGCGGTTTGCGCGGACAGCGGTGCGGACACCAGAGAGAAAATCGACGTGACCACGACCACACCAGCTACCAACGGCAACGCGAATGCGTTTGCGAATACGAATCGGCGATTCATGCGGGCTCCACCGGGCTTTTGGAACGGGACCTACCCTAACGTAACTCGGCGACTGCCGTTCCCGTGAGTTGGCGCGCGCCGCTGCCATCGGCATTCATGATCCACACCTCCCACTGGCCGCTTCGATTGCTTTGAAACGCAACGCGACCATCGGGAAACAGCGAAGGCGTTTCATCGCGGTAGGGCGCAGAATGCTTTCCCAGCTGCTTGGCGGAACCGGTCGCAACGTCGACCAGCCAGATAGTTCCGACAAACTTCGTTGTATCCGACGCCAAACGCACGGCACTTTGCAGAGCGAGCTGCTTGCCATCAGAAGACCACGTCGGACATTGCGGATCGCCATCGCTCTTCGGAAAGTGTGTCAATTGACGAACGCTGCTGCCATCGACGTTCATGACCCACACCTGCATGCCGACTCCCTTAACCCGACGGCCGGCTGCGATTAACTTGCCATCGCGCGAGAATTGCTGACACCAGAATGCATCCACCCCCGGAGTGAGTTTCACCGCCGGCTTTGCCTCAAGCCCGCTCGCAAACAGCTGGGTGTCATTCCATCCATTCGCTCCATAAACCACGCGCGAAGCATCTCCGGAAATCGCAACAGACAGTGTTGCGGCAGCAGTGATCGCGCCGAACTGCTTGTTATCGTCACCGTTGATGTCGGTCGAAAACAAATGAATGGCATCGGGCGCTCGATGCGCGTACAACAACCTCTTCCCGTCGTTGCTGAACACGGGTTGCGTGACGTTGCTGACGATGTCGTAAACGCGCACACGATTCTTCCCATCGGCATCAACGCGATAGATGCCTGGCGATTCGGAATTCTCCGAGCGATACACAACGAAATGCCCGTCCGGCGAAACAATCGGGTTGTTGCCATTCGATTTGATCGCCGCGCTGTTTTGCGCGTTGAGCGGCACGTTACACATCAGTGTCGCCAAAACGAACGCCATTCGAATATGCTTTTGCATGTTAGCTCCTCACGTTACGGACAAATGTGCCCACTGGGGCGATTGTTCACCGAGCGTAAGGTCAATCAGCGCTTCGCCATTGCAACCAAGGTGGGACGGAAAGTTGTAATGAAGTTGTGCAGGTTTGTGCAGGTTACGCCTTCAACGCTCCCTTCTTTCAAGCCACTTTCATCAACTACTCGCGGAACGCGTGGGCACGAATTGCGCTTGCATCGTGCCTCCACCAACGACCGCATTCACCACGAACATGGCCAGCAAGTTCAACCCAAGCGCCACCACGCCAACATTCAAATCCGTTACGCCGTGCGGCCAACTCGGCAACATCACAGCGAGTGTTGCTTTCGATACCGTGAGCGCGGAAACAGTCGCTTCGCCAACAACAATTCCCGCGATGGCTCCGGCCGCACTCATGCGTGATCCCGTCAGCACGGCAATCATCGACGGAAATAGTTGCGTCACCATGCTGTAACCCATTAACAACAACGAAACGAGCGTTGCGCCGCCTTGAAAGGTGAAGAACACCGCAACGGCCGCAACGACCGGCACCAACCAACGTGCCAGGGTCAAATCGGAGTTGTTGCTGATTTTTGGAATCGCGTTGCTATTTGCGTCGTGCGTGTAGGGCACAGGCGCGGGCTTGAACAAACGCGCCAACATGGTTGCGGCGCTCATCATGATCATTGAACCCGGTACCAGTGCCGTCAGCATTCCCGCCGCACCAACGAAGCCCAGCACCCACGGTCCGTAAGTCGCGCGCACGATGCGAAGCAGCGACAAGTCGACATCGGCGCCGGTCAATCCAGGTACAACGAGCAGCGCCGCGAACCCGACAAAAAATACGAACAGCAAAATGAGTTGATAGATTGGCAGCAGTGCAGCATTCCGTCGAAAAGCATTTGAATTTTTCGCGGAGAACAAAGAGCCAAACGTATGCGGCCACATGTAGTAGCCGAGTGCTGTGAGAAGAACCGTTGAGACAAACCAGCTCGAGCTTTGTCCGGTTTCCGGAAGCGTCAGAAACCCGGGTTTGGCTGCGATGATTTTGTCGAACATCGGTCCGATGCCGCCGAAATGATGATAGGGCAGTGCAATTCCCAATCCGACAACCGCGATCAACACAAGAATGTCTTTGAGCGCAGCGTTGAGCGCTGAACCCTTGATGCCGGCGAGCACTACGTAAACGACAGTCGAAACTGCGCCAATCCAAATTGCGATGGTTGTGCTCACCGCGCCTTCGGAAACTTCGCTGACGATGATTCCGAGCCCGCGCAATTGCAGAACGAGATAGGGAATGAGCGCAATGATGCCAACGATTGCGACGATTTTTCCAAGCAACGGACTATCGTACGCGCGAGTGAAGAACTCCGGTTGCGACAACACTTTCCACGCGTGTCCGCGTTTCCAGATTGCGGGCAACAGCCAGTACGACATGATGTAGGCAACGGTGCCATACGAAATGATGTAGAACGCGGGCGCGCCTTTGCCGTACGCCCACCCGCTGCCGCCAAGGAATGTGAATGTTGTGTAGATCTCGCCTGCGAGCAGCAGAAACACGAAGGCCGTTCCAAACCCGCGTCCGCCAACGGACCATTGTTCAAGAGTCGTAGCAGTGCGTACGCCGCGCAAACAGAACAACAGCGCGACAAGCAGTGTTAGCCCGAGTATGCCGAACGAAATGTTCATGACGAAACGTTCATTCGTCGGAGTCGTTCGCGTTCTGTTGGCGATCAATGCGCAGAATAATGCCCATGAGGACTGCTGTCATAATCACCCAGAAAACAATCCAACCCAGCATGAACGGCATTCCGGCAATGCGTGGTTCTATGCGATTCGCAAAGTACGGCGAGAACACCAGTGCGATAGCCGGAACAAGCGCAATCCAGTGATGCCGACGGAAAATTGGTGTCGCATCACCGGAGTAGCTACTCATGCGAGCAATTCCAGTGTCGCGGCGGTGAGATAGCGCAAACCGATGTCGAGTGAGCGCTCGTCAATTTGAAAACGTGGATGATGATGTGGATACATGATGCCCTCCGCAACATTGCCTGCGCCGACAAATGCAAATACGCCGGGTGCTTTCTGCAGAAACGCAGAAAAATCTTCTCCACCCATGGTTGGTCGAAGTTCCTGAAACATTTCCGGACCGAAAGTGCGATTTACCAAACCCGTTAAGCGTGCCGACAACGCGGGATCGTTCACAACCGGGCGATATCCGCGCTCCAACTTGAATTCGTAGGTCGCGCCGAATGCGGAGGTCACGCCAGCAATGACGCGTTCCATGAGTTTCGGAACTTCGTTGCGCACCTTCGCATCGAACGTACGAACCGTGCCCGAGACATACGCTGAACTAGGAATGACATTGAACGTCGTGCCGGCGATGAACTGCGTGACTGACACAACAACGTTGTCGAGCGGATCGACATTGCGTGACACGATGTGCTGCAATGCGCTCACGACCTGCGCACCAACCGCAATTGGGTCGACCGTTTCATGTGGAATTGCAGCGTGTCCGCCTTTGCCGACAATCGTGAGTTGAAACGTGTCGGGTGCGGCCATTGCGGGGCCGGGCACAATTGCAATGCGACCAACTGGCGAACCCGCCCACAAATGCAAACCGATAACCTGCTCAACGCCATCCATTACGCCGGCTTCGACCATTTCTTCGGCACCGCCTGGTGACAGTTCTTCGGCGTGCTGGAAGATGAAGCGAATTTCGCCGAGGATTTCTTCTTGGTGTGCAGACAGCAGTTTGACAAGGCCCAGCAGAATGGAAGTGTGTCCGTCGTGTCCGCAGGCGTGCATGACACCATTATTCAGCGACTTGTATGGCACGTCATTTTCTTCGAGAATTGGCAGCGCATCCATGTCGGCGCGCACCGCAATGGTCTTTCCGGCGCGGGCCCCGCGCAATCGCGCAACTATGCTGGTTGCAGTTGGTCGAGTGAGTTCGAGTCCGGGCATTGCCGATAACGTGTCGAACACGTATTGCGATGTCTTGTGCTCGTAAAACGAGAGCTCGGGGTTCGCATGCAAATAGCGTCGCCACGCGATGACTTGATCGCGCAGAGCGTCGATCTCACTCGACAATGATTGTGTTGTGAGGGGTTGGGATTGGGCGGTCGTCATGGCGCGCGGGATCCGGTCGGGCGGGGAAGGAGGGGGGCGGCGGTGCTGCAAGCTGCGCCGCAGCGCAGGCGACGTTAAAGTACGCTCGGAATTCTGGATTCTGAATTGTCGTTCCGAATTCCCGTTGCGAATTTGAGGTTCTGAATTCTGAAAGCGACATTGGGCTTAGCAGTTGGCCACGACTGCCAGTCGCTAACTGCCAGCCCGGGAGCCGAAGAACCTGATCACCAGGGGCCAAACTGCCGAACAGCGGGCCGTTCGACTCGTCGTCGGCTGTTTGGCTGTTTGGCAGTTTGGCAGTTTGGCAAAATGGCAGTGGCTTTGAGCTCACCGGCCGAAAATTGCTTGTTACAGCAAGCCAAAATGTGACTCTGAACTAATGTCACTGCTTGCTTCGAGACACGAGCGGCCGAGCCGTTTCATTGCCAACGACGAATGAGAGTTCCGGCGTGTCTAACCGAATATCCCACAATTCTTCCGAATTAACTCCGCATCCGTCAACCATTGCGAAGCGGGTTGGTTCATATGTTCGACTGTCAATTGGGTGGGCCTGACAAGGCCGAACTTAACACCAAAATAACAGGTTAGAAAAACCGTAAAACCTTGCAACTACTAAGCTTGCAGGGACGTACGGCTCGCTACCCCTGGCTACATCCGCCCTTTCCCCGAGGGCGTTCCCCTGTTTATCCGCCACCCGCCCCGCTGTCCACTCATATGCGCCGTATTGCATCACTCATAGTTATTGCGCTCGTATGCGTTGCGTCGTTCGCCACACCATCGGCGAGTTTTGCGCAATCACTCGACGTAATTCGCGGACGAGTTACCGGTCCTGACACCGCCGCTATTCAAGGCGTCACTATCAAAGCGACGTCGTATTCCGGCAACGTTTCCAAGACCACACGTACCGATAAGAATGGCAAGTTCTCGATCACCTATCCCGATGGCGAAGGAGACTACTGGCTGGAGTTCAGCGCGATCGGATTTCAGGCCAAGCGTTTTGAAGTAAAGCGCGTTGCTGATGAACCAATGCTGCTGGCCGACACGCGACTCACTTCGAGCATTGCAACACTTGATGCAGTGAACGTGAAAGCCGACGGGCCGCGCGCACTCGTTAATCGCAACGCGCAATCGGCAAACGCTGGTGGTGGCGAAAAATCAATATCCAATGCGAACCTGCCTCCCGATCAAATGGGAAATCTCGCGGCAATGGCAGCGTCACTTCCCGGCATTCAGCTCATTCCGGGTCTCGATGGCGCCGCAGACGTGTTCTCCGCGCTCGGGCTTTCCGCCGATCAAAACGCGACCACGTTTAACGGATTGGGCTCAGGCATCAACACGTTGCCGGCGGATGCACAGGTAGGAGCATCGGTCGCTACCTACTCATACGATCCGTCAATCGGAAATTTCAGCGGCGGTCGTATCCAGATACAAACGTTTCCGGGTACAAATTATTCCAATCGCCAGGCAAGCTCGAATGCACGTGCGCCACAACTTCAATTCGCCGACGATGTAGCTGAAGCGCAAAATCAGAAGTACACGAATGTGTCGATCGGTGCCGGTGGTCGTGGCCCCATCACGATGGATCGCAATTTTTACAACTCGTCTTTTCAATACGGTCGGAACTACAAGGATCTGCCGTCGTTACTCAATACGAGCGCGCTCGGACTGACGTCGGCTGGTGTTGCGCACGATTCAGTTACGCGCCTGCTCGATATCCTGAGCGGAAAAGGCATTCCTGCATTCGTATCGAGCGCTCCCAAAAACCAGATCACCGATAACATCTCGCTGCAGAACAACCTTGATATCACGCCGAGTACGAACGGTACCGGAAACGGAATCACCATCGGCATGGTCGGTAATTATTCCAAGAGTCAACAGATTGGCGGAAATTCCATTCTTACCACCCCCGCGCACAACGGCGAGGCGCAGAGTTGGACGGGACTTCTTTCGTTAAAGCATAGCAACTACTTCTGGGACAGTTTCCTCAGTACGACGAATGTCGGTTTCAATTTCAGCGGCAATGACAATTCACCGTACCTGCGTTCTCCCAGCGGCAACGTGCGAATCAACTCACTGCTCGATGACAGTACGTCGGCGGTGCGCGTGCTATCGTTCGGCGGCAATCCGTTTCTCGACAATACGTCGCGCTCGTACACCGCGGAACTCACAAACAGCATTCGCTGGTATGCTGGCAACAACCGCCACAGCGTCATGTTGATGTCTGACGTTCGCCACGAAAGTTTTACTGCCGATCAGAATGCGAATCTGAAGGGTTCATTCTCATTCAATTCCCTGGCCGACTTGCAAGCGGGAACACCGTCATCGTTTACGCGCACATTGTTTGCACCCGATCGCAAGGGCAGTCAGCTATCGGGCGCATTTTCGCTTGGAGATACGTGGCGTCCCACCACTGGCGTCAGCAGTTTCCTGCTGCAATACGGAGTACGAGTGGATTTCAATCATCTGCTCGACAAGCCGCTTGAAAATCCGTTGGTTGAACAAAAGCTCGGTGTCCGCAACGATTTCGTTCCGAACAGCGTGTATTTCAGCCCACGTTTGGGTTTCACCTGGATTTACGGCAAGCAGGATCAGATCGCGTTTGTGCCAGGCGCCGCACGCCCGCAGCGTGCCCTCATACAAGGCGGCGTCGGCGTATTCCAGAACGTAAACGGCGTGCAGTTGTTGTCGAACGCCATAAACAATACCGGTCTCGCGAGCTCGACGCAGTCGCTGACGTGTCTGGGGCCCGCAGCACCGGCGCCGAGCTGGAACACGTATGAGTTGAATCCATCTTCAATTCCTTCGACGTGTGCCGATGGCACGGGCGGATCGACCTTCTCGAACAGCACGCCAAACGTTTCACTCTTCGACAGCCACTATCAGCAACAGCGTTCGTGGCGTGGAAACTTGAGTTGGAAGGGGCCGATTCTCGACAACCGCTTTGCGGTAGGCGTGTTGGGATTGTACTCGATGGATCTTCATCAACAGGATGCAGTTGACATCAATTTGAACAACACCCAGCAGTTTACGCTGGAAAACGAAAATGGACGACCGGTATTCGCGCACCTGGCCGCGATCGATCCAACGACCGGCGTTGTTGCGTCGAAGGACACACGTGTTACAACAGATCTGTTGCGCGTATCGGAGACGCGCAGCGATTTGCGCCGCACTGCGGGATTGGTGCAACTCGCAATTACTCCGGTTACGGCCAATCCGAAATTGCGCTGGAATGCGTCGTATCAGTTCCAGCCAATTCGTGAAAAATATCGTGGCTTCTCGAGCACCGTTGGAGATCCGTTCGCGACTCAATGGGGACAGGGTTTGCAGAACGGACGCCATCGTATCGGTGTCGGATTCCAGAGTATTCCTGTTTACGACGTTGTGTACATCACCTGGAATCTTGGTTTCAGCTCTGGAACACCGTTCACACCTTCCATTTCTGGCGACGTGAACGGCGACGGTAACGGAAACAACGATCGCGCATTCGTCTTTAATCCGACTACGGTAGCCCCGACCGACGCAGCGTTTGCGGCGGGGATGAAAAGTCTGCTCGACAACGGTGCACCCGCTGCGAAAAAATGTTTAACCAATCAGTTGGGAAAACTCGCAAGCCGCGGCAGCTGCATGTCACCGTGGACTGCAGACGCCAGCATCAACTTTGCATTCAATCCGCAGAAGATTGGTTTGCCGAAACGTACGACGATCAACTTCAGCATTAACAACCCGCTGGGTCTCGCTGATTTGATTGTGCATGGTCAGGACATTCATGGCTGGGGGCAGCCGATTGCGCCAGATCCGAACTTGTTGTTCGTGCGCGGTTTTGACCCGTCGACGAAAGCGTTCAAGTACGAAGTGAATCAGCGCTTCGGTTCAACGCGACCGAATGCGTCGACACAGCGCGCGTTGCCGCTCGTCTCGCTGCGTGTGGTACTCGACATTGGAACGCCGCGTGAACGTCAGTTCCTCACGCAACGCCTTGATGTGGGTCGTGGCAAGCCGGGCACCAAAGCGACGGCGCCAACGCTCAAGTCGATGGGTTCGAGCACCATTCCAAATCCGATGGCGCTCATTCTGCAGCAGCCCGATTCACTAAAGCTCACGCGCAAACAAGCGGATAGTCTCGCCGTATTGAGCCGCTTGTACACGCAGAAGGCGGACGCACTTTGGTCGCCGGTTTCGAAGGATCTGGAAGGATTGCCAGAGCAGTACAACAACGGCAAAGCGTACGACGAGTATGTCATCGCGCGTGAAAAGACGGTCGACTATCTGATCACGCTGGTGCCGGATGTAAAGAAGCTGCTGACTGCATCACAGAAGCGAAAACTCCCGCAACAGATCATGAATTACCTCGATGTGCGTGTACTCAAGTTCCTGCGTTCATCGAGTTCGGGTGACGGCAGTGCCGTTTTCTATCGCTAAGAGTTCGTTGTAGCGCCAGCATTGCGAGCACCGCGAATCTTCGCGGTGCTCGAGCCATTTTCAGACAGAGCAAAAACCATCATGCTTTCACACAAAAAATCTTCGCTGCTGTTGCACTCGGCATTCGCAGCGAGTGCAGTTGTTGCAACCGTGTCCACGGCGGCCGCGCAAGCCGTTGTTCCGATCCGTGAACTTTCCCCCGTCGAAGCAAAGTCGATTGCCCCAATCGGCGCGATACTCGGCCTTCGCCCATTGTCGGGTGGTCGTTTGTTGATCAACGACGGACTGCGTCGCCAGCTCGTTGTTCTCGACGGCAATTTGACCAACGCCATGGTGCTGGTCGATTCCGTTGCTGAAGGTGGACAGAGTTACGGTCCGCGCCCTTCGCCATTCATTCCGTATCTCGCCGACTCAACGTTGTTTGTTGATGGCACATCGTTGTCGCTATTGGTGATCGATCCAACGGGGAAGATTGCGCACGTCATGTCGGCACCCAAGCCGCAGGATTTGCGCTTCTTGTCCGGTGGACAGAGTGGCGTTGATGCGAAGGGTGATCTTGTGTATCGCGGCGCGCTCGTAATCAACGCAGGGCGCGTGGGTGGCCCATCACAACCCGGTGGAGCGATTACGCCTTCCATTGCACCGCCTGATTCATCACCAATTGTTCGCGCCAGCTTTGACACGCGACAGGTTGATACGCTCGGTGCTGTGAAAACGCAGAGTGGCACCCGTGGGCAGATGGCGGTTGATGGCAATGGCAAGATGCAACTCAAGTTGACCATCAACCCGCTGCAGACCGTCGATGAATGGGCCGTGTTGTCTGACGGAACCATCGCGTTTGTGCGTGGCCACGATTACCACGTCGATTTCATCAAGCCGGACGGCAGCAAATTCTCAACAGAAAAGTTGCCGTTCGATTGGAAGCGTTTGACTGATGAAGACAAGCAGGGGCTGATCGATTCGGCACGCACTGCAACTGAGAAATCGCAAGCCGATGCGAAGGCCGCGGCGGGTGCCGGAGGTCGTGGCGGTGCAGAAATGGCGATGGTTGCCGGCATGGCAGCGATGGGTGGCGGCGGTGGAATGGGCGGCGGCGGAATGAGCATCCAAATCCATCGTGATGGGGGCGGTGGTGCTGGTGGAAACATCGCGATTGGTGGCGGTGGCCCGCCGGGGGGCATGCCGAATTTTCAAATGGGCGCGCCTGTCATTGAGTTCGTTCCGCTCAAGGATATCGCGGATTACTACCCGGCCATTCGTCAGGGCGCGGCCAGGGCCGACCTCGATGGCAACTTGTGGATTCTGCCAACCACTTCGGCGCAAGCGAAGCACGGCGAGCTCATTTACGACGTTGTAAACAACAAGGGTGTGCTATTCCAACGTGTGCGTTTGCCCGAAGGTCGCTCAATTGCCGGGTTCGGACACAACGGCGTTGTGTACCTGATGTACAAGGATGGCACCGTGGGCTGGATGATCGAGCGCACGAGGATTCTGAACAACGCGCGCGCGACGGACTGACGCGCGAAAAACCATTACGAACGGAACTACCATGCGCGCACTGCAGCCGTTGCTGATTGCGTTGACTGTTGTTGCGACGTCATTCGGTGCAACATCACTTGGTGCGCAAACGGTGGTCCCTGTTCGTGAGGTGTCTCCGGTTGAAGCCAAATCAACCGAAAAATTTGGCAACATTTTCGGCGTGCGTGAACTCGCCGGCGGAAAAGTGTTGGTGAACGACGGTGTGCGGCGTCAGCTCGTAGTGGTTGACGCCAGACTTTCCAACGGGCGTGTCGTTCTCGATTCCACGTCCGACAGCGGAAACAGTTACGGTCCAAAAGCGGCGCCCCTGATTCCGTTTGTCGGAGATTCGTCGCTCTTTGTCGATGGTTCTTCGCAAACACTGTTGGTCATTGATCGCGACGGAAAAATTGCGCACGTGCGATCGGCGCCAAAGGCGTCTGATTTGCGCTATCTCGCGAGTGGCGCCAGCGCTGTCGATTCGCGCGGAAACATTGTCTACCGCGGCGCCAACACTCCCAGACCGCGCGCGCCGACTACGAACGGACAGCCAGGCAAACCGCCGCTCATCATGACCACGCCCGATTCGGCGCCGGTCATTCGCGCCAATTTTGAAACACGCGCAATCGACACCGTTGGGCGCGTCAAAATTCAGAATGGTTCGCGTCTCAGTATGGAACAGGACGTGAACGGCAAGCAGACGTCGACAATGATTGTCGATCCAACGGTTAACGTGGATGAATGGGCGCTGCTCGCGGACGGCACCATCGCCATGGTGCGCGGACACGATTACCACGTCGATTTGTTATTTCCTGACGGCCGAAAAATATCGTCGCAGAAAATTCCATTCGACTGGAAGCGACTGACTGACGCCGACAAGCAGGCCATCATCGATTCGGCGCGCGCAGCACAGGAAAAAATTGACGCGGATAATCGTGCCGCTGCGGTTGCCAAAGGTGCTGCCTTGAGCGCCGACGGAAAGTTGATGATTGACGTGAAGTCTGGATCGATGATCGCGAACGCGGCAGGAAAGTCGAGTGGGGCCGATGGAATGGGGCCGCCACCAATCGTGCAGCGGATGGCGGCACCGGTGACGGTTTACGTACCGCTCAGCGAAATGGCCGACTACTATCCCCCAATTCGTCCAGGCGCGACCAAGGCCGATCTCGACGGCAACTTATGGGTGCTGCCAACCACCTCGGCGCAGTCGAAGCAGGGGGAGCTCGTTTACGACGTCATCAGCAACAAGGGCGAACTCCTTCAACGAGTGCGCATGCCCGATGGGCGGTCGGTGGCCGGCTTCGGTCGTAACGGAGTTGTGTACCTCATGTACAAGGATGGCTCGGCGGGCTGGGTCCTCGAGCGTACGAAGATTGTGAAAGCCGAGCGCGCGTCCGAGTAGAGGAGGTCCCCGTAGCGCTGCGGGCCATCACTGATTCAGCCGATTTCTGTCACTAGTCCCGAAAATGTTTTCGTAGGAGGCAACCGCCCGCCGATGGGCTCGTGTCCGACTGACGTAACGTACCTCCACGGCCATTCCCGTCGTTACGTACTTCATCAGCTGGCCCACGCAGCATCCCATTCTCAGAGCTCGAATATGAATTCCAGGAATTCAATCCCCTTGTTGTTGTGCGGCGCGATTGCGGTGAGCGCACTGGCTGTGCACGCTCCGGTCGCGTATGCACAGGCCGCGGTCCCCATCCGCGAATTGGCGACGGTCGATGCAAAAACTACGCAAGCATTCGGCAATATTTTCAACGTTCGTCAACTCTCTGGCGGAAGAGTGTTGGTCAACGACGGAACGCGACGTCAGTTGGTCGTTCTTGATGGCGCGCTGTCGAATCCCACAGTACTAATCGATTCGGCAACGATTGGTGGGCAGAGCTACGGTCCACGGGCCGCACCACTCATTCCCTATCTTGCCGATTCGACACTGTTTGTTGATGGCCAGTCGTTGTCATTGCTTGTGATTGATCCGTCCGGAAAAATTGCTCACGTCATGTCGGCGCCGAAGTCGAGCGATTTGAACTCGCTGGCTGGTAGCAACAGTGGAGTTGATGCTCGCGGCAACCTGATTTATCGCGCCGGCATCAACATTCAGCGAATGATGAGCGGCCCGCCAACGCCCGGAAAGCCGCCCGTGATTCAGATCCCCGATTCACAGGAAATTGTGCGTGCGAGTTTCGAGACACGCGCTGTGGACACACTTGGTCGTGTAAAAATTGCGTCGAACTCTCGCACCAGCACGACGGTCGGTGAGGATGGCAAGATGAAAGCGGTCCGCACTGTCAACCCCTTGGTGACGGTTGATGAGTGGGCAGTCCTGTCTGATGGCACGGTCGCATTCATTCGCGGTCATGATTATCACGTCGACTTTGTGCATCCAGACGGAAAGATGACCTCGACCGCGAAGCTTCCGTTCGACTGGAAGCGTTTGACCGATGCGGACAAGCAGGGGTTGATTGATTCCGCGAGAACGGCAATGGATAAAGCCGCCGCCGATGCGAAGGAAGCGGCGAAGAATCCGGGCGCAGCGAAGAGCAGTGATGTGGGTGGTGGGGCAGGCGGGGAAATGAAGGTTGTCACCATGACTATGAGTGCTGCCGGCGGCAGCGGTGGTGGGTCGTTTGGTGGCGGTGGCGCGGCCATGGGCGGCGGCATGCCAATGAACATGAACAACTTCACAATGCCGACGGCCACGCTGGAATTTGTGCCACTCAAAGACATTGCCGATTATTACCCGGCTATTCGTCAGGGCGCGGCCAAAGCAGATCTCGACGGCAATCTCTGGATTCTGCCAACGACATCGGCGCAGTCGAAAGCGGGCGAACTGATTTACGATGTTGTCAACAACCGAGGCGAGCTGTTTCAGCGTGTGCGCTTGCCAGTTGGTCGCTCAATCGCGGGTTTCGGACACAATGGCATTGTGTATTTGATGTATCGTGAGCCAAAAGATGGTTGGTTTCTGGAGCGCACGAAGATTTTGAACAACACGCGCGCGACGGACGACCTGAACTAATTACAAATACAAAACGCGGATCTTGCGGATCACACGGATTAAATCCGCGTAATCCGTGAGATCCGCGTCTTGCAGTAGACAGTTTGTTTTTTTGATCCTGGGCTATCGATCGGTGCAATCGCAAGGGCGCGAACGCACCGTTTTTTTATCCGCGAATTGATTGCACTACATTGGCGAGACTTGTGCCGCTCGCACGTTGTTGAATGCGATCCTGCACACGAGGATACATCGCGGTCGCTTCGTTTTGAAACCGCGTGAACAGCACCTTCATGTCGGGAACGCTCAACGTTCGGTTCTGCGCGTAATACTGTTCGGCCGCGTGACCCAATGCGTACGTCGATGCAAACGTCACGGTCGCACCAGCAGCGAAGCCCGTGGCACCGCCGAACAATCCCCCGAGCAGCCCACCAACAACGCCGCCGAGTGTTTTGCGGACGACTTTTTCAAATACCTGTGCAACGGCACCAATGCCAAACACACCAGCGAGATCGGCAATTTGCTTGGCATCGAGTTGCTGGCCGTGCTTTTGCCCGATGACGTACACAAGGCGCATTTGCAGCGGAAGAATCGCCATGTTCGCGAGGCGATCGGGAAGGAATTCCAGTGCTGCCGACAGTATGGCCTGATCGAGAATGTGGTTGTCCATGTCTGACGGAACTGCTGCGCCTGGCGACAGCGGCGTCGTGACAACTACGGGACTCACGGAATTTTCCGCACTGATGTGCAGCACGTTGCCGAGCATGGTGAGAAACGCGCGTTCGCTGGCGCCTGGTTCTCCGTCGCCGTGAACGACGGCAAGTGCGGCATCATAGGCCGCTTGTCGCGATTCATCGCTCAAGAGGCTGGGCGCGAGCTGTGCTACGGTGAGTTGTCCTGATGCGGCGCGCTGCATGACGTCGGTGCTGAGCCCGAGACGCGTAGCAATGGATGCAATGGAGGCTTGTTCCTGCGCATCGTTATTGCCGTCGGCCAAAGCGGCGAGTGTGGCGATTGCGACAACTGCTTCAGCTTCGGTGGGCGTCATGATTTATCTCAGGTTTGAGCCGTTAAGCGTTTTTCTTGAAAGCTGTCAAGATGCACAATGCGCGCAGTCTGCCGATAATGGAATACAGGGGGGCGGGATGGCCCAGGCGATGCGGCTTAACCCGAACTTTTCGGGCGCGGCGGTGGCCCCCCGACTACCTTGGATATCGCGTCCCCATCACAGGCACTGACACCAGAGAGTTAATCACTTGGCAAGAAAGCCCAATTACGATTTCGAAAAACGCCGCAAGGAAGAAGAACGCAAGAAGAAAAAAGACGAGAAGCGCGCGCGTCGTCAGGCCGGTGGTGACAATGAATCGGGAGATCAGGTTGACGGTTCGGAATTTGTGGATGACACTCCGGCCACGGAAGGCCAGTAAATTTACCGGGTAGTAATCGAGTTCAGTGGTTCGAACAATTACGACGGTTTGGTAGCGCCGCGATCACGTGTCCACAAAGCGCGCACGTGATCTCGCTGCAAGTGATACAGCCACCCACCAAATATCGTTGCGGTAATTGCCAATGATGCCATCAATGCACTCGCGCCAAATTGCGCGTGCCATCCTCTGGCCAGTTCCAACATTGCAACGAGGGCACCACCCCATAAGAGCACGCGCGGAAAGACGGCAGAATATGGGTCATTGGTGCGACCGCGAAATTCCGCAATGAGATAGCCAACCACGCAGAACGCGGCCGAAGACTCGAGCGCCTGGAATATCTGTTGTTGCGAGAGTTCGGCGCTGATTGCCGGAAACAATTCGAGGCCGCCATGCCACACGCCACTCGCTTCGTTCAGCGGCCACAGTGCACTCAGCGCGAGGTAGGCTGCGAAGAGGGGCATTACGAGGCGCAGCGTTGGCAATTCAAATCGCACGGGACCGCTCCGCACGCGGGAGCGAGCGGTGGCGATGCTTCGCAAATACGCAGCGCCCATTGCAACGATAGTGCCGACGACGACAACAGATGGCTGGTGTCGGCCGCCGGGAATTGAAGAGATGAGAAACCACACGCCGCCGCTCATTACAACCGCGGAGAGGCGCACGCGCTGCATTGGTTGCAAGTAAGCGCCGTGCACGGCACCAAGAATTGCGCCACCGAACGCGGCAATTGGCAACATGAGCCACACGCGATCGGTACCGGTGCCAGACAACCCGACAAGCCACAGCAACGGCACGAGCAAGTACACCAGTCCCATGAGTGGCAACTCGAGCGCCATGATGCTGACAGTGTTCGCGCCCACCCGCAAGCGATGTGCGAACGTTGCGTACAACATGCTGCCGACTGCGCCGCCCAACGTGTTGGTTGCGATATCGAACAGCGAGGAGAAGCGTGTTGTTTCGAATAGCTGCGCAGATTCAATGCACGCGCTGAGTAGCGCACCAAGCAGCACGACGTTCCATTTTGCGCTTCGCGAATTGCGTGGCCGTGTAACGCGATAGAGAAATCCCAGTGGCATGAACATCACGATGTTCATGATGAGATCAAACCACGTCCATTCTTCGTACAACCCGTGCACGGGATGGCTGTAGAAGCGAAACGGGGCGAGGGTGATGACCAGGATTGTTGCGACGACGTACGCGAGTGTGGCGTTGCCGAGCCGTGCCGCGGTGGAGTCGGCGGCGCGGGAGAATTTGCGGTCGGTTTCGATGATTGACGCAGACCCGCTCGGCCTGGTGGCGGTGATGCGAGCTTCTATGACGGACAGTGGTGCGGACACTTCGAGTGGGTGCGGGTTGGCGGAGTAACCCTTCGAGTATCGGCTGCCTGGGGTGGGTGCTGGAGGTGGAGATCGGGGTGGTGGGAGGGAAAGCGTACTTCGGGCAGGCGGATCGGCGCCGATAACGCGGATCTGGAAAACAAGTCAATCGGATACAACACGATCACAACAAACGGCAGAGTTCACAGTACGTGAAAGTCCTCCATTTTTGATATACATCCGCGCAGCACGCAGATTTCGTGTGTCGCGTTGCGTCGCAACACGGACGTCGCGGCTGACAGCAAGAGCTCCCGGCCAAGAGCTGTCTAAGCTTTCAGCTGGCACCTTTGGTTCCATTATTTTTGGGGCGCGTCGTAGTCGCTTCACCCATCAGGCACCGCGCAGCAACTCGGCCAGCTAAACAGCTCGCTGTTGCCGTTGTCGTTGCTGTTCGACCACGGGGTGGCCTGTCCGCGCAGTAGTCCGCACACAGCACCACAAACAATCGTGCTCCCACCGTCCAGCAAAAACCCCGCACCACAACCGAAGTCGGCTGCGATGCGGGGATCGTAATGCGTGCTGCGCGGTGACTACTGCTTCACCGTCACTCCCTGTTCGTTCAACAGTTTGATCAATGCCGGCAGGCGATCCGATCGCAATTTTTGAATGCGATCGTTTTGTTTTGCCAGTGAATCGGGAGCAAAGCGAAGAACGCGCACCTGCGATGGGTTGGCGTTGAAGTTGTTGTTCAGCATTTCGGCCAACGTTGCGATTTGCGCCTGCAATGTGATGACAGGCGGGAGGCCCGCATCAGAAACCTGGCTTTCTTCCACAGCAATCGTGCTGCCGCCACTTCCGGCACCAGCGGCTCCAATAGTGGTGTCACGCACTGCAGTTGTTGCTGCACCGCCACGACCACCGGCTGCACCGCCGCGTCCAGCACCTGCTGCACCGCGACCACCAGCGCCCGCTGCACCACGACCACCAGCGCCCGCTGCACCACCACCACCAGCGCCCGCTGCACCACCACCACCACCGCCGCCGCCCGCCGCACCGCCGCGACCACCGGCTGCCGCAGGTCCACCAATTGCCGCGACAATTTCCTTGATCTCTTTATCTATTGCAGCGAGTTCGGCTTTCGCGGGGGCCGAAAGTTTGGCGGTGTTGGAATCGGCAACAAGTTTGATGGCAGCAAATTGTCGACGAGTGGAATCAGCTTGCGCCTGCCGTTCGGTGAGTGTGCGTTGCACGCGAACGGTGTTGAGTCGCGCATCGTACAGTTGCTTGAGTTCCGCGTCGGTCATAGGCACCACGGCATCGCGTTTGAGCGCAAACGTTTGCTCAAGAACAAGTGGTGCTGCGCCCGCCGACGCGATGGTCAATCGCGCTTTGTATGTGCCGGCCAATGCGGGAAATGTGAATGGTGCTCCACCACCGCGACCACCTCCGCCACCTCCGCCACCTCCCGCAGCACCACCCACACCACCGTTGCCGCCTCGTCCTGTGACTGGCGTTGTATCAAGTGGCGCTGTCAGTGGTGGACCAACGCGCATGTCCCACAAGGGACGATACAGCCCGTTCTGTTTGCTCACCGGAATGTCGCGCACAATTTTGCCAGTGGCATCAACAATGCTGAGCGTTGTTTTTGCGTCGCTGGCGATGTTGTTCAACTGATAGGCAACGCGCACACCGACGTCGGGGTTTTGTCCGGTAAATCCATTCAGCCCCATTCCCGAACTGCGACTTGCGTTGGGTTGCAATTCGATTTCACTGCGAATGGGAAACAGATAGGCCACTGATGCCTGTTTGGCCGCGGCAAGTTTTTCAAGTGGCGCGAGATCGTCCAAGATGTAAATGCCACGACCATGTGTGCCAACGACGAGATCATTCCAGCGTGGTTGAATAGCGAGATCCATCACCGGAACTGTTGGAATGCCGGTCTTGAGTTGCGTCCATTCACCGCCGCCGCTAACAGTGAAATACACGCCGATATCCGTACCGACAAAAATCAAATTCGGTTGACGCGGATGTTCGCGAACGGCTTGCACCGTGCCGCCGGGCGGCAGGTTGCCCGTAATTGACGTCCACGTTTTTCCGTAGTCAGTACTCTTCATGAGATATGGCATGAAGTCGTTGTTGCGATGTCCGTCGAGCGCGGCGTACAACGTGCCTTCGCTTGCCGAGGAAAACAGTACGCGACTGACATACGTCGTGTCGGGTACGCCGGGAAAATGTTCTGTTTTCGTCCATGTTTTTCCGCCGTCGCGCGTAACGTGTACGAGTCCATCATCCGTTCCGACCGCAAGCAAGCCGGCCTTCAAGGGTGATTCATCAACGGTCGCGATGTTACCGAACAGTGCAGTGCCTTCGTTCAAGCCGAGTGCGTTAGAATCCTGCACAACGCCCCGCAATACCATCTTGCTGCGATCAAGTTGGCGCGTTAAATCGGGGCTGATTTTTTCCCAACTATCGCCGCGATCGGTACTCTTGAACAAATAGTTCGCGCCCATGTACACGGTGCGCGCAACATGTCGCGACGGAAGAATCGGTGCACTCCAATTAAAGCGATACCGTTCGCGAATGGTTGGCACGGGTTTGATGTTCTTGCTTTGCCCAGTGCGCGCGTCGTACCGGGATACACCGCCTTCTTGCGATTCCGCGTACACGATGTTCCAGTCGCTGGGGTCGGGCACGGCGAAGAATCCATCACCACCACTCATGCGAAACCAGTCGGCATTCGACGGACCGAATGAATTGCGTGTGCGATTGGGTCCGCCCCACGCCTGATTGTCCTGCAGTCCGCCATACACGTTGTAAAACGGTTGTGCGTCGTCGGCCGCGACCGTATAAAACTGCGACAACACCATGTTTTCCGAATGAGTCCACGTGCGACCCTTGTCGTACGTGATGTTCAATCCGCCATCGTTGCCGTACACCATGTGTTCGGGTGCTTCGGGATTGATCCACAATGCGTGGTTGTCAGCATGCACGGTTGGCGCATTGGCAAACGGAACCCACGTGCGGCCTCCGTCAAACGACTCCTGCGAGGCGGGCTGCAAGCGCACCACGTGATCGTGATCCGTCGGATCGCAGCGCACTTGCCCGTAATACCAGGCCGTTGCGTACGTACCGTTCATCAATGTCCAGCTGTTACCCGCGTCGTCAGAGCGATACAAACCGTTCGACGGATTTTTCGCATTCACCACGGCATACACGACGTTGGGACGCGAGCGGCACACAGAAATACCCATGCGACCAAGATCACCGGCCGGTAAACCTTGCGTGAGTTTGGTCCAGTTGCGACCGCCATC
Organism: Gemmatimonadaceae bacterium; assembly: GCA_040004455.1. GTDB lineage: Bacteria > Gemmatimonadota > Gemmatimonadetes > Gemmatimonadales > Gemmatimonadaceae > Gemmatimonas. The sequence continues at coordinate 4,651 of JBDUAX010000008.1, read as the reverse complement.
AACCGTTTTCCAAAGTGCGCTTAACGGTCCTGAGGGAATGAATCCAAACGAACGACGTTCGCGCTGCATTGACGCAGCGTAGAGTATTTCTGGATTCGTTGCGTCCATTACGACGTCGGTAAAACCTGTTTGCGGACCGAGGTCTTTCGTGTTGGTCCATGTTTTTCCGCCGTCAGTGGTTTTGTACAAACCACGTTCACCACCGGGGCTCCACAAGGGACCCATTGCGGCGACGTATACAACATTCGGATCGCGCGGATCGACAACAATGCGACCAATGTGTTGTGATTTCGGAAGCATCGGTGCGGACCAGGTCTTTCCGCCGTCGTTGGATTTGAACACGCCAACGCCCCAGGACGAGCTGCGCATGTTGTTCGCTTCGCCGGTGCCGACCCATACGATGTCGGAGTTTGATGGCGAGACGGCGACTGCACCGACGGAGCTGGCGCGCACGGAGTCGAACACCGCGGTCCACGTGGAGCCGGAGTTGGTTGTTTTCCAAACGCCGCCTGTGGCGGCCGCGATGTACATGACCGTGCCCAGTCGGCTCCCGCGTACGTTTTCGGCGACGGCGATTTCGACGATGCGTCCGCCCATGATGGCTGGGCCGATGGATCGGAATGCGAGGGCGCGAACGAGTGCGGAGTCGGTTGGGAGTGCGGCGGCCGTTGTGATTGGCGCAGTTTTGCCGTTACGCGGGGCGTTGGAAACAGTCGCCAGCGGCATCGCGGCGTGTGTCGCGGATTGCGTGTGAGCAAGCGACGGGAGCGACGCAAGCAACACGCCGAGCATGCGGCTGCTCGAGAGGAGGTTTCTCATTGTTACTCTGGAGAGGTGAGGCGGGGCCAACTTGAAGCTATATCTGGGTGCTGTGTCGTTTCCATGTCAACGGTGCGGGGAACGTGATGAAGAGGCGGGCGTACGGCGCAAAAGCACAACTGACAGATGTGAGACGCGGATAGACCGCAGACGCGGGTTTGGTTCGGTGTGCGGGGTAAGTCGGGAGTGTTGTGGAATGGCAACGGCAACGGCAATGGCAACGGCGACGGCGACGGCAAATGGCGAACTGCAACAGCGAAACGCGGATCATCCGGATCACGCGGATTGGTTCTGTGTGCGGGGAAGCTTGTGACGTGAAGGCAAAATGCAATGCGGTGAACAATCCAAAAGCAAAATGCAAAGCGGTGAACAATCCAAAAGCAAAATGCAAAGCGGTGAACAATCCAAAAGCAAACTGCAAAACGGCGAACAATTCAAAAGCAAACTGCAAAACGGTGAACAAGCCAAAAGCAAACCGCAAAACGGCGAACAACCCAAAACCAAATTGTACAAATGGCAAATAAAACAAAAACAAACTGCAACAGCGAAACGGGGATAGCGCGGATTCCAACAGCAAGATCAATCGGATACAACAGGTCACAACGAAGAGCGGGTTGCGGTGGTTTATAGTTTTTCATCTATTTGGATTTGCATCTCAACGGGGCAATAACTGCGCGTCGAGAAGGCAGCTAGCAGCTGCCAGCAGAAGCTCCCGGCTAATAGCTGACTAGGCTTTCAGCTGGCACCTTTGGTTCCATTACTTTTGGTGCGCGTCGCAGTCGCTCCGCCGGGCCAACAGCACTCAGCAATTCAGCCAGCTAATCAGCTCGCCGTTGCGGTTCCGCTCCGTCGGTCGTTCTCGCGTTACGCCCCTCATTCGTGCGCTCCGCACATTGCGATTCTGAACTCTCTTCGCCAATCTTGCCCTACGAAACTTGACCGCACTTCAAGCCCAGGTATCATGCGTCACTTGGACCGCCAACTTCTGATCGCATCTGCGTTTTTAATCGCGCCGATTGCGGCCCACGCGCAAACGAAAACGGCGCCGAAATCTCCACCGAAGTCGGAACCGGCGCTGATCATCACCGAACAACCGCCGCTTCCCTGGCAGATTGTCGGCACCTTTTCAATACTCGGCTACGACCCCGACACGAGAGAGATTGGCGCCGCGGTGCAATCGCGCGTGTTCAGCGTTGGCAATGGTGTCATTTGGGCGGAAGCGGGTGTTGGTGCTGCGGCTACACAGGCGGTAGTTGATGTGAGCTACGGTCCGCAAGCACTGGCGCTGCTCAAAAAAGGGATGAGCCCCAAGGATATCGTGAAAAAAGTGTGGAATGATGATCCGGATACGCGCAAAGACTGGGCGAAAACCGGACGTCAATTTGCGGTTATGGACACGCTGGGCAATACCGCTGCGTACACTGGTCCCACTGCCCCCGATTCCGCCGGGCAGAAGCAAGGAAAGTTCTGCACCGCGCAGGGAAACACGCTGGCAACGCCGGCGGTTGTTGATTCGATGGTCGCAGCATTTGAAAGCACGAAAGGACACATTTCGCTGCGTTTGATTGCGGCGCTTGAAGCTGGGCAGAGGGCTGGTGGTGACAAACGCGGCATGCAGAGCGCTGCAATTCTGGTGGTGAAAAAAGACGGCGGCGTGTGGGTACACAACGACGTTGTGATGCGTTTGCAGGTTGATGACAACCCCGAGCCATTGAAAGAAATGCGTCGGCTGATTGAGAAGAGCCCCGCGTCTCGCCCACGCAGAACACCGGGACAAAATTAGACATGTCAAAAATCGGGGAAACGCTGGACGACCTGAAGCTTATCGTTCAGTTGTATTTAGCAAAACGCCATGAATCGGCCGACGACGGATTCGATCATTCGGTTATTGCGCACGGGCGCGGCGGTTTGCGTTCGGGGAAGATTTCCGAATTGACGGTGATTGCGCCGCTCAGAGAAGGGGGCGCCGAACGGTTACGCCGAATTCTGGAAATTGCGAAAGGAAATTTGGGCGGTGCGACGTTGGTCGGAACCGTTCACGATTTGCGATTTGTGTTTCTCGACAACGACACGAAAGTCCTGTTCTGCACGGCGTTCGACGGCGAGTGGGATCACTATATCGAAGATTTCGCCACGAAAATTCCCGAGATGATGGATCTGCTGTTCGACAACATCGAAGGATGGCCGGGAATCAAGAGTGCAACGGTCAAGGATTTCATTCTGAAATATCAGATACCCGCCAGCGGCTGGTACGTCGCGTATCCGCATCTCACCGTGAACGACGTGCTTCGGAACGACGTGATTGTGAAGGGCGTGAACAAAGCGATTGATGACGCACAGGTAATTCGCCGCTGATACTTTCGAAAACGCTTTGTCGCTAACGAACCATCATGAGTAGCCTTTTGCAGCGTCTGTTTCATTTGTCGAAAGTCAATATTGAACTTGACGACATTCAGGCGGTCATTTTGCGCAACCGTCCGATTCCGTATTTTGGAACGAACGCGCTGCTGCACTTTGAAAGTGCGGCGGCTGGGCGCGAGTTGATCAAGAAGCTGCTGCCACTCATTACGTCGGCGGAAGACTGGCATCAGGCAGAGGACGCGAGTGCGACAATCGCATTTACGTTTGAAGGGCTGAGAATTCTTCGGCTACCCGATGCGTCGCTCGACAGTTTCCCCGAGAGTTTTCGCGAAGGAATGGCGAAACGCGCGGTCAAACTGAACGATGTTGACGAACATGCACCCGAGCATTGGCAGAAGCCGTTCGGCACGGGACAGATTCACGCGGCTGTCAACATCATTGCCGATACACATGAGAAGTGGCAGCACGCGCTTGAGAAAGCCAAAGCGGAGCTCGGCCTCTTGGGCGGTGTGACGCTGTTGCATCAGGCAGATTTTGCGGCCACTGAAGAAGCGAAGAATGTGTTTGGTTATCGCGACGGCATCAGCAACCCCACCATTGAAGGTAGTGGTGTTGACGAAGTGCCGGGTTTTGGCAAACCAATCAAGGCCGGGGAATTTATTCTTGGGTATCCTGGTGAATCGGGCGCGATTGGCAAATTTCCAGACCCGGAATTGTTGGGAAAAAACGGCACGTTTCTGGTATTTCGGAAATATCATAGCAATGTGTATCTGTTCAACAAATTTCTGAAAGACAACGCAAATACGGACTACGAACAGGAATTATTGGCCGCGAAAATGTTTGGCCGTTGGAGGAGTGGCGCGCCGCTTACGTTAACTCCTGAAAAGGACGATCACGAAATTGGCGCCGACGCGCACCGCAACAATAACTTCTCGTACGAAGAAGACGAACTCGGAAAAACCGTGCCGTTGTCATGTCACATGCGGCGCATGAACCCGCGCGATACGAAGCAGTCGGTAATGTCAGATGTGAATTTGCACCGCATCATTCGAAAGGGAGTTTCGTACGGGAGTGCACCGCACAAAGATGCCGTGATTGACGACGGTGAACAGCGCGGACTCTATTTCATCGCGATCAGTGCGAAGGCAATGGACACCGTGGAGCACTTGCAATCACAGTGGGTGAACGAAGGAAACTTCATCAATCATGGTGACGAGAAGGACCCGATTATCGGATTGAATCAGGGTAAGGGATTGTTCACTGTGCCCGGCGCCGGCGAGCGCCGGCGGTATCACGCAATTGAGACGTTCAATGTGATGCAGGGAGGAGAGTATTTTTTCCTCCCTGGTTTGCGCGCGCTCAAGTGGATGAGCGAGTTGTAACGATTAGAGTTGGTTCTAATACTTCTGCGTGAACACGTACCAGTTGTTATCAACGACTACGCTCACATCGGACTTGTAACTGCCAACTT
>JBDUAX010000216.1:0-7655 GCA_040004455.1 Gemmatimonadaceae bacterium | reverse complement strand
CCGTTCGATTTTGTGAAATCGAGCAAATCAAGATTGAGCGAAACGTTCATAGCGAGTCTCCAAGAGTTCTTCGCACTTCATCGCTTAACGCCGCGTTTGTTGCAATGACATCGCCCCCAAAGGCAGTGCGAACTCCACGCCACGAGGTGAAAACTCCACCAGCTTCATCAATGATTGGTTGAAACGCAGCAGCGTCCCACGGATTCATGCGGTCATCTACCATAATTTCGGCGCGCCCAGTGGCGACCAACAAATACCCGTAGCAATCACCCCACGTGCGAACAACACCCGCACGAGCCGTGAGATCACGCCAGCTAACACCTCGCGATGGGCGTTCGAGGAAGCGCTGATCGGTGGTGAGCGCGGTGGCGTTACGCAGGTCGGCGACGGCTGAAACAGAGGTCCGATTGCTGTTCCACCAGCAGCCTTCACCGGGGGACGCGGCTATCAACTCGCTAACGACCGGATAACACGCAGCGCCGGCGAGGACGGTCTCACCTTCGCAGCAAGCAATAAGTGTTCCCCACAATGGTACTCCGCGCACGAACGCTTTCGTGCCATCAATTGGGTCGACAATCCAACGACGTTTTGCATTGGGTTTTTCATCGTCGAATTCTTCGCCTTGAATACCGTCGTTCGGAAAACGCTGCTGTAGCCACACACGCGCGGCTTGTTCCGCTTCACGATCTGCAATTGTAACTGGCGATCCATCTCCCTTCACGTCAACGCAAATGTCCTTTCCGTAGTGGCGCATGGCTACGCTTGCCGCATGCGAAGCCAACTCTGTTGCCGCTTCGAGAAGGCTGCTTAGCTTGATTCTGCCGCTCATGCGCGCTTAGCTCCCAATTCGCGAACTGAAAGTCCTGCGCTAATCATGTGTTCCTTAAGTGCGCGAACCGTTGTGACGCCGTCATGCAGAATTCCGGCAACGAGCACAGCGTCGGCGTGTCCATCGTGAATGACATCAATCAGATGTTGTGCCTTGCCTGCGCCCCCCGAAGCTATCACTGGCACCGGAACCGCATCGGCAACTGCGCGCGTCAACGCGATATCGTAACCGTTGCGCGCGCCATCGCGATCAATGCTGGTGAGGAGAATTTCGCCGGCGCCAAGTTCGACGCATTGCTGCGCCCAACTTACGGCTTCCAGTGAAGTTTGCTCACGGCCACCCTTCGTCCAAACTCGCCACACGCCGCTGTCGTCTATTCTGGCGTCGATACTCGCGACCACGCACTGTGCGCCAAATTTATCTGCCGCCTCAGTCAGGACCCCCGGACGCGCGACCGCGGAAGAATTGAGCGACACTTTGTCCGCACCCGCGCGCAACACGCGCGACACGTCGTCGACCGAACGAATTCCGCCACCAATTGTAAGCGGAATGAATAGCTGTTCCGCGGTACGCGTTGCGACATCAAGCATCGTCGCGCGCTCGTCGGCACTCGCGGAAATATCGAGGAATGTTATCTCATCAGCGCCTTCGGCCTCGTAGTGCGCTGCCAACGCTACCGGGTCGCCAACATCGCGCAATCCGACAAAATTGACCCCTTTCATCACGCGCGCGCCCTTCACATCGAGACACACAATCACTCTTCGAGTTAGCACCGGGCGTTACTCCGCGCCCACTTCGAGTTGCACGGCGCCCTTCGTGCTGAACACCGTTCCGGTTTCGTTTAACGCGTCACGCAACGCGAGGCCAAGCGACTTGAACGCTGCTTCGACAATGTGATGACGATCTTTTCCGCGCAGCACGCGAATGTGCAACGTTGCACGCGCGTTGTCCGCGAGCGAACGCATGAAGTGATCGTACAGCGGCGCAGGTAACGGACCGCGATAGTAGGGACGCCCACCCAGGTCGAGCGCGGTGTGTACCAATGCATCATCCATTGGAATCGTGCAATCACCGTACCGCGCACAAGTTGCCGGTGCGTACGACTGCAGCGCCGCGCCCAAGGCAATCGCTACATCCTCAATGAGATGATGGCGCAAATCACCCTTCGCTTTCACGTCAAGATCAAAACCGGCGTAACGCGTGAGTGCTGTCAACATGTGGTCGAGAAACGGTTCACCCGTCGCGACGTTTGCAACGCCGTTCCCAGACGTCAGCACAATGCGAATGTGCGTTTCCTTCGATTCGCGCACGACAACGGTCATGATCCGAACTCCTCTGTGATGCGGCGCGGCTCAATTGCGCCAGTGTAAAGAGCCATTCCCAGCACGGCCGCAGCGCAACCGCGATGTTCGAGCGCACGCAAATCGTCGAATGTGCTCACGCCGCCAGATGCGAACACCGGCCACGCACTTGCTTCAGCCACATCTTCCATGAGCAGCAAGTCGGTGCCCTGCATTTGTCCTTCTTTATGCACTGCGGTTACGAGAATTCCCGCCAACGGCAGCACCACGATATCTTCGACGAACTGCACCACGTTACGTGCTAAGGTCTTTGTCCACCCACGCGTAACGATGTTCCGGCCTTTGACATCAGCCGCGACAATTAACTGTGCGGGGAATTTGTCGGCCATTTCCGCCAACCAATCTTCGTCTTCGACCGCGCGCGTTCCGACCACGACGTACGACGCGCCGTCGTCCAGCAAACTCTCGATGTGCGCCTCGTCGCGAATGCCGCCACCAACCTGCACAGGCACACTGCTCTCCCGAAGAATTTCGCGAACAATTCTTCGGTTGTTGCCACGACCGGTCGCGGCATCGAGATCAACCACATGCAAACGATTGAAGCCCTGGTTCACCCAGTCGCGTGCGACGGCAGCCGGGTCGGGCAAACGCACTCGCTCCTTCGCGTATTCGCCACCAACCAACTGCACACAAGCACCATCACGAAGGTCCACGGCCGGAATTGCGATCATCTTCCTGACGGCTGAAGTGAAAATCGAACTGCGCGCGCTTCATTCAAGAACGCCCGCACAAATTGAACGCCCGCTGTGCTGGATTTTTCCGGATGAAACTGAGCGCCGACAACGTGACCTGAACGCACTGCCGAAGGGAAGCGATCACGCTCGTGCTCACTCCACGCGATCACCGATGATTCGGTGTCTTTTGTAGGGCGTGCGACAAACGAATTCGCGAACCAAGCCATGTTCAAACCGGATTCCGCAAATAACGAATCCGCCCGTTCGCCCAGTTGCAGCGAATTCCAGCCAATTTGCGGCACGCAACGCGCGTTCAGTTTCGTTACCCGGCCCGCCAACATGGCGATTCCGTCGCCTTCCCCCTCGCTACTGCCTTCGTACAACAATTGCATGCCCAGGCAAATGCCGAGGCAGGGCAATCCGCGGCGAAGCGCTTCGCGAATTTCTGCAAGTCCCGATTTCAATCGTTCAGCAGCCGGTGCAAACGCACCCACACCTGGCAAGATGAACGCATCGGCCCCCTGAACCGCGCGTTTCGGATCGGTTTCGACCTGCACGATCGTATCCGGCGCTTCAAGCGCCTTCACAAGTGAATGCAAATTTCCGGCGCCGTAGTCGAACACGGTAACGCGCAAGGCGTCGCTCATGTCGCTCGCAGCGCAACGGTCAACGCAACGAGGCAGCGCTTCATCATTTCTTCCGGTCCAACCGTAATGCGTAACGCGTCGCCAATAACCGCCAGGCCCGCAAACGCGCGAACCGCAACTCCGCTCATGCGCATGTTGGCAGCTACCGCCATCGCGTTTGGCAACGGCAACATGATGTAGTTGGATTCCGACGGCAGCGGCTTGAAACCCATTTCAATGAGCGAAGCGCGAAGCGACGACCGCGCCGCTTTCGCGTCTTCAACACGAGCACGCACCCACGGCAACCCATTCTGCAACGTCGCACTCGCAACCCGTTCGGCAATGGCATTCACCTTGAATGGACCACTCGCTTTGTCAATTTCATATACGAGCTCGGAGCGGCTGACCGCGTATCCAATACGCAAGCCTCCCAGGCCAAACGCTTTCGACATCGTGCGGAACACCACGAGTCGTTTCTCCTGTGGCGCACGCTTGGCCCATGATGAATTCGAAAACTCTGCGTATGCCTCATCGACAATCACAATACCCTTGCTTTCATCGAGCAAGCGCCGAATTGATTTTTCAGGAATGGGCGTGCCAGTCGGATTGTTGGGCGCACACAAATACGTGAGTCGTGCGTTCGTCGCCAGCAATCCATCGACATCGATATCCCAGTTTGGCAAGATGGGAACGCCAACTGGCTTCAAACCGTTTGTGCGACCGAAATACGCCGACATCGAAAAGGTCGGGTCAGAATACGCGAGAATGTCTCCCGGTTCTGCAAATGCGCGCATACTGCAATCAAGGATGTCGTCCGATCCGCACCCCAGCACAATTGTTGTCGGATCGTTGGTGCCGATGTAGTCGGCTAACTGCGCCAACAACGGCGAAATCGGTTGCGACGGATAATTGAACAGCGTACTTCCATCGCACGCCTTAAGCGCCTCAACTGCCGCCGGCGGGGCACCCCATTGATTCGTGTTCTCCGACAACTCCACATCTACCGGAGTCATCAGGGGTAAGTAAGGACGAAGTGCCGCGTAACTTTCGCGTGGAAAGCGATCGATCGGTGAATTCGCGCTCATGTTCACTCGGATTGTGGAGTGCGTTGAACAACATCGGTTGCGTCGGGCATGGCCCACGATCGCGCGGCCAATGCATGAGACGGCAAGCCTTCTGCATCAGCAAACACACCCACATCGTTTGCCAGGCGCGCCGCCGCCGCCGGTGTAACTCGCTGCCAGGAAGTCCAACGCACGAAGTCCATGGTGGACAATCCGGAATAGCAGCGCGCCAGCCCCGCTGTTGGCAACACGTGATTTGCGCCAGTCATGTAATCGCCAAATGCAACCGAGCTGCTTTCGCCAATGAAAATTGTGCCAGCGGCGCGAAGCCGCGCCAGCACACTCTCCTGAATTTCCTGCGACACCGACAGCAGCAGGTGTTCGGCTGCCCATTCGTTGGCAAATTCAATGGCGTCATCCACACTCTCAGAAGAGAAAATCGCGCCGCGCTCAGCCAGCGAAGCGCGAATAGTCTCAGCGCGCGGTGCAGCATTCACGACACGCGCAAGCGCAGACACCAACGATATTTGAATTTCGTTTGCACGGGCTCCGAAAACCACCGCTATCACTGCTGCCTGCGGATCGTGTTCGGCCTGCGCAGCTAGTTCGCGCGCGAGCACTTCGACGTTCGCGCTCGCATCGGCCAGAACAAGCAACTCGCTTGGCCCAGCTGGTGAATCGATCGCAACATCACCAACCAACTGCAGCTTTGCTTCAGCTACATACGCGTTGCCCGGTCCAACAATGCGATCAACACGAGGAATTGACGCGGTGCCAAGCGCCATCGCAGCAATTGCGCCCGCCCCACCGACTGCAAACACGCGATCCACGTTTGCCAATTCCGCTGCTGCGAGCACCACAGCCGACGGCTTTCCACTTAAAGAAGGAGGCGTACAAACAATCACTTCGCGAACGCCCGCAACGCGCGCGGGAATTGCACCCATGAGCAGAGAGCTTGGATACGCCGCACGTCCACCGGGTGCGTACACGCCCACGCGCGCGAGTGGATCAACGCGTCGGCCAACAGTAATTCCCGGCTCAGGGCAAGTCTCAACAGACGTGGGCATAAACGCGCTGTGCACTGCACGGATGTTTGTAACCGACCGTTCAAGCGCCGCTCGCAAATCAGCATCAAGTGCTCGTAGCGCCTGTTGCCATTCGCCTCGCGGAATTTCCAGCGACGTCAACGGCACCCCGTCGAAATCGCGTGCCATTTCGTGCAAGGCCACGTCACCACGTTTGCGCACATCGGCAATGATGTCGCCCGTACGTGCGCGCACGTTCGCGCTACGATCGCCCGCGCTACCATCACTCGCGCGACTCATGAGCAGACGGCGCACATCATCGCTCAGCCCCAGCAAGCTGGCGACCGCACGCAGCACCAGCGGCCCCCGCGCACCTTCATGCAACGAGGCATTTGACACACTCATGGAACCGAACGCTCAATACGCGTGATGAGAATTCCCTCCCCACCAAGCGCGCGCAGTTGTGATACAGTGCGATACACCGCCGCCGCCGCAACAACCGCGTGCACCGCCACGAAGCTGCTGCCATTTGCAATTTCAATGATCGTCGGCCCGTTCAATCCTGGAAGTACCTCGCGTACTTCATTCAACGCAGAACGCGGAACGTTGGCCATTAAGTAGCGCTGTCCGCGCGCACGAATCACAGCGCCAAGTGCGGTTACAAGATCATCAAGTTCCTGCATCCTGTTTGGATCACCACCCCGCGGCCCCTCCGGCACGGTCACCAGGTGCGCGGTCGACACAAGAACGGTTTCGACTTCGTGCAATCCATTCACACGAAGTGTCGAACCGGTTGAGGTGATATCGAGAATAACGTCCGCTATCCCCAAGTGTGGCGCAATTTCCGCCGCGCCCGAGACCGGCACCACAACAGCCGGAATGTCGCGGTCAGCGAAGAATTTCCTGGCAATGCGAGGAAACACAGTCGCCACACGAATAATTTCTCCACCCTCACGCATCTGTCCGAGCTGCGTTACACCGGAATTGTCACGCGCGGCGATCACCAACCGGCACTTACCAAAACCCAAATCGAGGTGCGAAACCAGCTTTCGCTCGGATTCAGTAATCAGATCCCAACCCGTCACCCCCACGTCGGCGGCGCCGTCCGCAACGAACTCGGGAATGTCCTGGGCCCGCACAAAAATCGCCTCGAACTCTCCGCCGAGTGAGGCGGTGAGCGCCCGATCACCAGATGAGCGCACTTCCAAACCCGCATCGTTAAAGAGCTCGCGCGTTTCTTCACTCAGCCGGCCCTTGTTGGGTAATGCAATTCGTAGCATGACGCGTAACGGTTGAAAGCAAAGGAGTTAGCGGCGAAAACCCAGACCGCCGGAAAATTAAAAAGCCCGTCCAGATGGACGGGCCGGGTTGAGCAGGGGTGATGTCTGAAAGCGCTATGTCGCGGCGCGCTCCATCACAGCCCACTGGCCCCCGACCCGATGGCCGTGGCTATGGTGCGTATGATGGTGGTGGTTCGCGGCACGCTGCATGGACGGGGAGGGTAGTTGGCGAACAGCCAATCAGTCAAGTCAACAGCCCCGAATTAATACGGAATTTGCATGAAACGGAGTTTGTGAATAAATTCACGAGGCTTGCAGGAGCCCAGCTTGGACCGACCACAAGCCGTTCAAACACCTAAAAAAAGCACGCGACAAAACGCGGCAAATACTCGATCGGCTTGGAGGCCATTCGAACATGCGGTTTCTTGGATTGGCAGTGATAGCAAGCGCGGCGCTGGCGCTTGGCGCGTGCGGCGGAAAAGGCGCTGATCGCACGAACGATTCTGCGAACGAAGCGAATAAGTCGGCCAACCCAGCGCCCGCCGGTGCTGCCACGGCCGCTATGGCAATGAAGCCGATTACCGGCACCACGCATGAAATCAAGATGATTGGCGACGAAAAAGGCTATCGCTTCGACCCAGCGGAAACCACGATCAAAGCTGGCGATGGCGTGAAGTTCATCATGGTAACCGGTGGCCCGCACAACGTCGCATTCGATGAGACCAACATTAATGCGACAGCCAAAAGCCAGTTGATTGCAAACATGGGTCCGGATGTTGTCTCCGAATTGTCCAGC
>JBDUAX010000624.1:0-2302 GCA_040004455.1 Gemmatimonadaceae bacterium | reverse complement strand
AGTCGCCATCGAACGGAGCAATCCGCGTGATCCGTAAGATCCGCGTTTCGCCTTTGCAGTTGCAGTTCCTTCCGTTCCGATGCTCAGCAGAATCAGCTCTGACGCACCCAACGCATGATTTCGCGGAAGCCCGGCTTCTTACCGTACATCAGCAAGCCGACTCGGTAGATGCGCGATGCGAGCCACGTAGTGAACACGGCGCCGATCGCGACCGAGAGAAGCGCCAACACAATGTCGAGCGGTGGAACTGGTGCGACCGTCATGCGCAGCGGCATGACGATTGGCGCGGAGAATGGCATGAGCGAGAGAGTGCGCGACAGCGCGCTGTCCGGCTGCAGCAGCACGTTCTGCACAAACATCACGCTGCAAACAAGCAACAAGACAACCGGCATCTGCGCCTGCTGCGCTTCCTGCTCACTGTTGACTGTTGCGCCGACTGCGGCAAACAAACCTGCATAGAACATGAAGCCGAGCACGAAGAATGCGAGCAGAATTGCGCCGACTCCCCACGACACGTCGGGAAATCCAACCGCCGACTGTTGTACGCCCATCTTCGCGAGAATCGGCTGACGAATATTCCACATCAAATAACCCATCCCCATCCACAACACGAGTTGCGTGAAGCCAACGGCACCAACGCCAATGACTTTGCCGAGTAGCAGTTTGGTGGAGGAGACGCTGGCGATAACAACTTCGGCGACGCGCGTTTGTTTTTCTTCAAGTACGCCGCGCAGCACGTTCAATCCGTAAATGAAGATTGTCACGTAGAGCAGCATCGCGACCCCGAGGCCAAAGAACAAACTCACCGCACCCGACCCGCCGCGCCCGCGCTTGGTGAGGCGTTCAGTTGTGAAATGGACGTTCAAACTGGAAAGTGCGCGACCTATTTCAGGATCAATGCCGCTCTTCTCAAGGCGCATTCCCATGACTTCGTGCTGCACGGCGCGATCAATTTGCTGCATGTCGAAAATCGCCGTCGTGTTGCTGCCTGAGTAACGCGCGCGATGTCCTGCAACTGTTCCGCTATCCAGCACGAGATAGCCTTTTACGCGCTCCAACATGACGTCTTTGGTGGCGAGCGATTCCGCAGGTGCAATGCTGTCCGCACGCACGACGCGAATTTGCGCATGACTCGTTGTGCCCGAGAGTCCGCCGGCGAGCTGCAGCGAAACGCGATCACCAAGTCCCGCGCCCGTTGCATCGATGATGACGATTTTCGTTGCGTCTCCCGATGCCTTCTCGCGTGAAGCGATGAGCGCAGGGAGAAACATCAGCAGCCCGAAAAACACCGGGCCAAACAGAGTGGCAATCAAGAACCACTTGCTGCGCACGCGCTCGAGATACTCGCGACGAATAATTGCGAAAAGTTTATCCATGGCCCGACATCCCGTCTTCAACGTGGGTGGCGCCGACTTTCTCAAGGAAAATGCGATGAAGCGAAGGACGCACGAGTTCAAAACGCTCGATTGATGCTCCGGCGTTCACGAGTTGCGCGAGCAATTCAGGTGCGCGTGCGCCAGTTGCGAGTTCGACTTCCAGATAGCGATTGGAATCATCGGCACGCGCGACAAGCTGGCGATTGTTCAACACGGCCATAACGGCGTCGGATGGCGCGCCTTCCAATCCGAGCGCCACCATGCGCCCACCATGCGCTTCACGCACTTCCGCAACGCCACCGTCGAGAACTTTTTCACCTTGCGCAATGATGCACACGGAATCGCACAATCGTTCGGCATTATCCATGATGTGCGTGCTGAAAATAACGGTGCGCTTTTGTTTTTTCAGATCAACAACCGTGTCTTTCAATGCCTGGGCGTTAATCGGATCGAGCCCGCTAAACGGTTCATCAAGAATGACGAGCTCGGGATCGTGAATCAACGCGCCAATGAACTGCACTTTCTGTTGCATGCCGCGGGACAGTTCATCCACTTTGGCCATGCCCCAATCCTGACCGCCCGTTCGCAGTTGCAGACGATCAAGCCAGTTGTCGATGCGCCGGTCAAGATCGGAGCCGCGCAACCCCTTCAGTTCACCGAGAAAACGCAGCACGCGCTTGACCTGCATTTTGCGATAGAGGCCGCGCTCCTCGGGCAAATAACCAATGCGATCAACGATTTTGGGATCGTTGTGCGGGCGCCCGAGAATTCGAATCGTGCCGGAATCGGGTGCGATGATGTTCAGCAACATCCGAATGGTCGTAGTCTTACCAGCACCATTCGGGCCAAGGAGGCCGTACACGGCGCCGCGTGGCACGGTGAGCGACAACGTCTTGACCGCAATGTGCTGGTCGTAACGCTTGACG
>JBDUAX010000215.1:0-7668 GCA_040004455.1 Gemmatimonadaceae bacterium | reverse complement strand
CCGAAACCCAGCGACACCATTTGCGATCCGGCGTGTGGCACCGCGGGATTCCTCGTGGCGGCGGCTGAGTATCTCGACACGCACCATCGCGACGAGATCTACAAGGATTCGAAATCAAAGAAGCGATTCAATCACGACACGTTCCACGGATTCGATTTCGACAGCACCATGCTGCGCATCGGATCGATGAACATGTTGCTGCACGGGATTGAGAGTCCGGCAATCGAGAATCGCGACAGCTTAAGCGAAGGACACGCGGGTGTCGAAGGACAATTCAGTCTGATTCTCGCCAATCCGCCCTTTGCGGGCAGTCTTGATTACGAGACAACCGCGAAGGATCTGCTGGAGGTCGTCAGGACCAAGAAGACGGAGCTGTTGTTTCTCGCGTTGTTCATTCGTTTGCTCAAGCCCGGTGGTCGCGCAGCGATCATTGTTCCGGATGGAGTGTTGTTCGGCTCGAGCAATGCTCACAAAGCGCTCCGCAAGATGCTTGTCGAGGATCACAAACTGGATGGCATTGTGTCGATGCCGTCGGGTGTGTTCAAACCGTACGCTGGTGTGTCGACGGCAATTCTGTTGTTCACCAAAACGAATTCCGGTGGAACGGATTCGGTCTGGTTCTACGACATGAAGGCGGATGGATTCTCACTCGACGACAAGCGCACCGAACTCCCGCTCGGCAAACACGAGAACAACAATCTGACGGACATTCTCGCGCGCTGGCAAAATCGCACGGGCGAAAAGAAGCGCGAGCGGACGGAACAGAGTTTTCTTGTGCCGAAGGCGGAGATTGCGGGGAATGAGTATGATTTGTCGATCAATCGGTATAAGCAGGTTGTGCATGAAAAGGTTGAGCATGATTCGCCGAAAGCGATTCTGGCTGCGCTGAAGGTACTTGAAGCAGAAATCAGCGCTGGGATTCATGAACTGGAAGGAATGCTTACGTGAGTTGGCCGTCAGTAGCGCTCGGCGATGTCACCAAGTTTGCGCGCAAGAGCGTCGCACCGCAGGAGATTGAATCCGGGACCAACTACGTCGGACTTGAAAACATTCAAAGTTCCGGCGAGTTTTTGTCGGTCGGCGCCGTAGAGAGCGGAGAACTAGCAAGCTCGAAGTTCGCATTTACTTCAGATCACATATTGTTCGGAAAACTACGTCCATACCTAAGCAAGACAGCCAGACCAGAATTTAGTGGTATTTGCAGCACGGATATCCTGCCGATTGCAGCTACACCCAGAGTCGACAAAGACTTCCTGTTTCATGCGCTGCGATTTCCAAAGTTTGTCGATGACGTCTCATCACTTGCAACAGGTGTAAACCTGCCGCGGATCTCCCCGTCGGTTCTAGCAGAAATGCGTATTCTGTTGCCTCCGCTATCGGAGCAACTCCGCATCGCCGCGATACTGGACAAGGCCGACTCCCTTCGCTCCAAACGCCGTAAGGCCATGGCCAAGCTGGATCAGCTGCTGCAGTCCGTGTTCCTGGAGATGTTCGGAAGCGCGACTGAATCAACTCATTTAGTATCTGATCTTGCAGATCCGCAAAGCGGAGTCCGCACCGGACCGTTCGGGAGCCAGCTCCTGCACAGCGAATTTGTTGATTCAGGAATTGCAGTGTTGGGTATCGACAATGCTGTATCAAACAGCTTCCGGTGGGGAGAACGCAGATTCATTACCCAAGACAAATTCGACGCTCTTAAGCGCTATCGCGTCGCGCCAGGCGATGTCCTCATTACCATCATGGGCACCTGCGGGCGATGCGCTGTGGTACCAGATGATATTCCAATCGCAATCAATACAAAACATCTTTGCTGTATTACGTTGGATCGAGCAAAGGCTGAGCCAGAGTTCCTCCATTCGTACTTCCTGACGCACCCGATCGCTCGATCGTACCTTGCAGAGAACGCGACCGGAGCGATTATGGCCGGCCTCAACATGGGGATCATCAAGAATATGCCGGTATCGCTTCCTCCGCTGGAGAAGCAACGGGCTTTTGTCCAACGTAAGAAGGCGATACGAACGCTTCGGGGATTGCAACGTTCGGCGCTCGACAAGGAAACCGATCTGTTCGCTGCGCTCCAGCACAGGGCATTTGCCTAGCATTCAGTACAAATGTCAAACTTCCAGTTCCTCCTCCCCGAATTTCCACGACTCCACGAGCCCGCTCGTGGCGCGGAGCAACTGGCGTACTCTGATCCACGCGCGTGCTGCATGCGCACGCGCCATGCACTCGAACAAACGGTGCATTGGCTGTACGAAAATGATCGCGATCTGCGCATGCCGTACGATCGGAATCTCAATGCACTGCTGACGCAAGTCGAATTTACGCAATTGATGCCGGAGCGCATTCACCAAAAGGCGCGCCTCATCCAGAAGCTGGGCAATCAGTCTGTGCATTCGAATGCGGCCGTATCGCGCAACGACGCCATGCAGCTCGTGCGCGAACTGTTTCACATCATGTTCTGGGTCGCGCGTACATACACGCGCGCGAGCGACCCGAAATCGATTGCGGCCGATTGGAATGACGCGAACATTCCGAGTCTCGTTCCGGCGGCCGACGCGATCAAGTACACGCGCGACGAACTTCGGAAGCAGGAATCAAAGTTTCAGGATCAGATCGCGTCGCAACACAAAACCCTTGAACAGCGCGAATCGGCAATTGCCGAACAGGCTGCGACGCTTGCCGAACGCGAAGCGCTGATTGCGCACGTCAATTCCGAACTTGCCGCCGTCCGCGCTGAGCTTGCTCGCGCAAAGGCCGCAAGCGTCGCAGTTCCCGATACACACGACTACAACGAAGCCGACACACGCACGCTCTTCATCGACGTGCTGCTTCGCGAAGCCGGCTGGGAACTCGGCACGAATGCCTCGGCCGAAGTCCCAGTCATGGGAATTCCCGGCAACAAAGGCGAAGGTTTTGTCGATTACGTATTGTGGGGCGAAGACGGAAAGCCGCTCGCAGTCGTCGAAGCCAAACGCACGCTCAAAGATCCGGAAGTTGGCAAACAGCAGGCGAAACTCTACGCCGATTGCATCGAAGCGTCGCACGGACAACGCCCGATCATCTTCTACACCAACGGCCATCACACGTGGTTGTGGGATGATCGCGTTGCGCCTCCGCGCGAAGTCCAGGGATTCTACACCCGCGCCGAACTCGCCACCGCCATCACTCGGCGCACCCTTCGCGTCGATCTGCGGTCAATTGCAGTCAACAAGGAAGTTGCGGGACGCCCCTATCAGAATCGCGCGATCAAGGCGATGGCCGAGTCGTTTGTGCAGGGGCGGCGTGCGGGGTTGTTGACGATGGCGACAGGTTCGGGCAAGACGCGCACCGCCGTCGCGCTCGTTGACGTGCTCATGCGCGCAAACATTGTGAAGCGCGTGTTGTTCCTGGCCGATCGTGTCGCACTGGTGAAGCAGGCGACCAAGGCGTTCAAGGAGCATTTGCCTGCTTCGTCACCGCTCAATCTGTGCGAGAATATCAGCGAGCGGGAGCTTGCGCTGAAAACTGCGCGCGTCCTGGTCTCGACGTATCCAACCATGATGGGTTTGATCGACGAGATGAAGGGTGCGGAACGTGCTTTCGGCGTCGGACATTTCGATCTCGTCATCATCGACGAGGCGCATCGCAGTGTGTATCAGAAGTACGGCGCGATCTTCAAATATTTCGACAGCTATCTCGTTGGCCTCACCGCCACGCCGCGCGATGAAGTTGATCGCGATACGTATCATCTGTTCGGTCTCGAAACCGGCGTCCCCACCGATTCCTACAGTATCGACGAAGCGGTCGCCGATGGATTTCTCGTGCCGCCTGTTGCGCATTCAGTTCCGATCACGTTCGTGCGCGAAGGTATCAAGTACGACGAGTTGAGCGCGGAAGAGCGCGAGCATTGGGAATCGCTCGATTGGGGCGATCGCGCAGGCGAGAGTGAGGAAGCCGGCGTACCCGATGAAGTGCTTGCGTCAGAGGTCAACAAGCAGCTCTTCAACGAGAGCACTGTTGACCTGATGTTGAAACATCTGATGGAGCATGGCCTGAAAGTTGATGGCGGCGACAAACTCGGTCGCACCATCATCTTTGCCGTCAATCAGAAGCACGCCGATTTCATTGGTAAACGATTCGATCATCATTATCCGTACTACAAGGGCGAGTTTGCGCGCGTAATCACGCACTCCGTCAACTACGCGCAATCGCTGATTGAGAGTTTCGGTTCAAAAGACGCAAACAAACTTCCGCAGATCGCGATTTCGGTTGACATGATGGACACCGGCATCGACGTGCCGCAGGTGTTGAACCTGGTGTTCTTCAAGGCGGTGCGTTCGAAGGTCAAGTTCTTGCAGATGATCGGACGCGGCACGCGTTTGTGTCCCGACATATTTGCTCCAGGCGTCGACAAGACCGAGTTTGCGATTTTCGATTTCTGCGCGAATTTCGAATTCTTCAATGAGAATCCGAAAGGCGTGCCTGGCAGTACAAGCGAGCCGCTAGGTCGACGCCTGTTCAAAGCGCGAATCGATTTGCTGAGTATCCTGGGCGATCCGGCAGGCATTCCCGTTGGTGCGAAAGGAATCGCGAACAACGCAAAGACCACGTACGACGCGCATCACGGCCTCAAGAACGACATCACTGACGAATTGCATCGCGAGGTGGCCGCGATGAATCGTGACAACTTCATTGTGCGTCCGCAGGAGGAGTACGTCTCGCGTTTCCGCGAGCGCGCCGCGTGGAATGCAATGGAAGGCAGTGCACTTGGAGATCTCCGCCACTATGTCGCGGGTTTGCCAAGTGAACGCGAGGCCGAGCACATCTCGGCCAAGTTGTTCGATCTGGTGTGCATCAATCTTCAGTTGGCGCTCGTGCGTTCAACCGGCGATTTCATCGGCTATCGTGACCGCGTGATTGCGGTGGCCGAGCAGTTGGAGAAGATGGAGAGTATTCCGGCGATTCGTGTGGAGCTCGCGTACATCCAGTCAGTGCAGACCGAGGAGTTCTGGCAGGACATCACGCTGACGATGATCGAGCAGACGCGAAGAAAGTTGCGCGGTCTGGTGAAGTTCATCGAGCGGCGACCGTCGAATCCCGTCTATTCCGTGCTGACTGACCAGATTGGCGAGTCGACAGTCGTTACGCTCGGCGATTTCAGCACGGGCATCAACGAGGCGCAGTATCGTAAGAAGGTCGAGGCGTACATTCGCGCGAATGAGAATCATGTCGCGGTGGCGAAGCTGCGGCACAACAAGCCGTTGACGCCAATCGATCTGAATTCATTGAAGCAGCTGGTCTACAAATCGGATGTTGTCGAGAGCCGGGAACGGTTCGAAAAGACTTTCGGTAACGAGCAGTCCTTGCCGATGTTCATTCGATCGCTGGTTGGCATGGACCGCGGTGCTGCGAAGGAAGCATTTGGCGCGTTCCTGGATGAGGCGCGCTATTCAAGCAGGCAGATTCGGTTTGTGGAGATGATCATTGACCGGCTGACGGCGCACGGTGTGATGGAGCCGGCGGCGTTGTATGAGCCGCCGTTTACAGCGGTGCATCATGAGGGGGTGGACGGGGTGTTTGGGGATGGGGATGCCGATCGCATTGTAAGTATCGTCGAGTCGATTAGTGGGCGGGCAGCGTGAGCAGACGGATGTAGTCCATGACATCGTATGAGGACGGCATGCAACCACACAACGACGACTTATCCGTTCCGCCTGTTCTTGGCGATCGTTTCGAGTTGCTGCGAGAGATCGGCAGGGGTGGGGCCGCCGTTGTCTTTGTCGCGCGGGACCGCACCAATGACCAGCTTGTGGCTGTCAAGGTTTTGAAGCACGAGTTGGCACAGGTGCTTGGTGTGGGTCGATTTAATCGAGAAATCGAGATTGCATCAACTTTGCATCACAAGAGCATTGTCTCCATTCTGAGTTTTGGCGATACAAACTTGCGTTGTTGGTATGCGATGCCTTTCGTCGCTGGAGGCACCCTCAGGGACCGACTAAAGGCGGTACCGCAGCTCAAGATTGCGGATGCGACCGACATTGCACGCCAAATTGCTGCTGCGCTCGCGCACGCTCACCAGCATGGGTTTGTTCACCGGGATGTGAAACCAGAGAACATCCTGCTGTCTGAAGCGGATGCGTTGCTAAGCGATTTTGGTATTGCTCGCAGCATGGATTTGTCAGTCGCAAGCCACCTGACGTCCACGGGAGTGGCGTTGGGAACTCCCGCTTACATGAGCCCGGAGCAAGCAAGTGGCTCGTCGGTGCTGGACGGCAGTTCAGATGTTTACTCACTTGGCTGTGTGTTATATGAGATGCTCGCCGGGATGCCGCCATTCGTTGGTCCCACGGCGCAGGTCATCATTGCGCAGCGTTTCACCCATCCGCCGCGGCCGCTTTCGGCGTATCGTCAGAACGTTCCTGAGCACCTCGAGCGTCTAGTTGAACGTTGCCTTATTTTGACTCCCGCCGACCGGCCTAGCGTTGAGGAGTTTATCGCTTGTCTCGACAGCCCAGGTGACGCAACTGGAAAACGCGGCAAGAAAATTTCTGTGCGACTGTCGCGCCGCATCTGGCTCGCCTCGCTGCTGTCATTGCTCTTGGTAGTATTTGTAGCTGCTTGGTGGATGCATTCCCGACGTCTTGATCCGACCAAGGTCATCCTGTTCTCTCTGCAGTCTCCAACTCCTGAAATCGTGGAAGTTCTGTCGCCGCTGCCCAGCCTTATTATCGAGGCCTTGGCGGAAGTCGCTCCCATCCACTGGGATGAAGGTGACGAATTGGTGCGGAATGCCATCGGCGACCAGGCGAATATCACACGCGCAGATCGCCGGACCGCGGCCAGAAGAGTGCACGCAGGTTATTTCGTCGAAGGCAGCGTATTGACGACTGTCGACTCGACTATCGTCGTCGTTCGTCTCATCGCTACTCGCTCTGACTCTGTAGTCTCATTGCAGCGCAAGTCCAGCGCTCGCAATGGCGAAGCGGTTTCGACCCTGGCCGTGCAGGCATTCAGCAGCGTACTCCCGGCGCTTCTCGACCCGGGCCGTAAGGCGGATGTGGACGCGATCACGAAGCGCAATCCAGCCGCAGTCGCGACCTTCATCCTGGCTGAAAAAGAGTATCGGCAATCAAAGTACGCGCCGGCGCTTCGCCTTTATGAACGGTCGCTTGAGCTCGATAGCAATCTCGTAATAGCCGCACTGAAGGGCGCCAGAAGTGCCAGGTCGTTGTTCGACGAAGTCAAGGCGCGTACCCTCATTCAGTTGGCAGTTGCGCGCGACTCAATGCTCCACGGGCCTAATGTCGACTTCGCTAAAGGATTGTTCTGGCTGTATCAATTCAGGTCTGATTCAGCGCTGAAATTCTTGAAACAAGCGATCGCAATTCAGTCGCAATCTGCGGAACTGCACACTGCTGCGGGCGACGTTTTCTACTATCTCGGCGTCGACGGAGTGGATTCGGATTCTGCGGCAGAATCATACTACCGTACCGCACATCTGCTCGACCCGGCGTTTACACCGGCAATGTACTACCTGATGTGGATCTCGAGTCGGCAGAGACGTTCGGACGCGACTCGCAAACTCGCCAATGAGTACGCCGCTCTCGGATCGGCGGACAGCACCGTTGTGCGAGCACTGAGGATTGCGTCATCATGTCAATCAGGAGAAGTCGGTTCAATCCGAAG
>JBDUAX010000214.1:0-7698 GCA_040004455.1 Gemmatimonadaceae bacterium | reverse complement strand
TCGTTCATAATTGGAGCAGCACCCAAACTGAAGGTTGGTGGCGTATTGGATTCGACTTTACGAAAATTCCATACTCGTACATCAGCTATCAGGATCTCGCAAAAAACAACAATCTCAATTCGCAGTACGACGTTTTGATTTTGACACCCGGCGGTGGAAACCCGCTGTCGATTGTGCAGGGTTTGCCAATGTGGAACGCGCCTGTGCCATGGAAGAATTCACCGGAGACGCCAAACATCGGCACGTGGGCGCAAACGGACGACATTCGCCCGGGTCTTGGCTTTGAAGGGGTTGCAAACTTGCAGTCGTTCGTGAGCAAAGGCGGTGTGCTCATTACCGCAGATAACACGGCGGATTTTGCAATTCAGTTTGGTTTGACAAACGGTGTGAGCGCCGCGCAACCCGCGAATCGCGCCGTTGTTGGAAGTCTGCTTCGCACGAAGCTCACCGATGATCCAAGCCCAATTACGTACGGCGTTATCGACAACCTTGCCGTGTACAGCAGCGATGGCATGACTTTGGGCGTCAGCAATTCACGTGGCGGCGGTCGGGGTGGTGGTGGTGGTGGCGGAGGTGGCGGTGGCGGTGCGGGGCGAGGGGGTGCAGGCGGCGCGCGCGTAACGGGTCGCGGCACGCCTGAGGATGCCGACGTCGTGCAGGGTCGTCCGCCAATGATCGCCAAGAATCTCGACTCGCTGCCGCTCGCTCCGCGTCCGGCATCTCCGTGGCAAGTTGCTGTTCCAACGGTCGAACAAATGCGTGTTCCAGGCGGAATCATGCCACCAGATCAGCGTCCGCGAGTTCCGCTTCGCTTTGCCGATCAGAATCAGTTGCTCGTTTCTGGTTTGCTTGATGGTGGTGGTGATATCGCGCAGCGTCCGGTCGTTGTCGATTCACCGGTTGATAAGGGGCACGTCGTGTTGTTCGCGAACAATCCGATTTATCGTGGTACGACGATTGGTTCGTACTTTCTCGTGTTCAACACGATTCTCAACTGGGATAATTTGAACGCGGGAAGAGTGATGCCGGTGCGGTAATCGCAGTGAAGAGAATGTCGGAGAAACGGAAACGGCAAAAGCGAGACGCGGATCTGGCGGATATCAACACGGATTGCTTCGAGAGATTTCGACGATTGTAAGAGGCATTCCGAAGTTACTTTGATTGAAAAAATCGACCCAGCTCAAGAATCATTGAGCAGGGCCGATTTGTATTCACGAACGCACGCGCTATAAGTGAATTACCGGTTTGGTGCGGCCAGTTTGGGTGGCTGAGATCGGGCTGATGATTTCATCTGTACTTCAATTTCTGCAGAGTTTACTGCACCGAGCAAACCGTAGGCGCCATCTATTCCGGACTGCATGACTGATTGATCGAGCATGAATCTCGCATAATTATTATCGGCCGCCGACACTCGAACAGTAAATCGATTCGGTCCGTCAGGGTTTGATGAGGGGATTACCGCAAAGGTATCGAGAGTCATTCCGCTGATGCTGACCGAAAGGCCCTGTACCAAATACAAAGTTACGCCAGGCTGAGATCGCCACACGACAACTTGGTCAGTTCCGCGCTGTGCAATCGATAGGGTCGGACGCAAAGGAATTCTCGTCGATCCGGTAATCGTCCGGCCTTCGCTAACAACGCGAAGCAGATAGGTGTCGCCGGGCCTCAAATCCAAACGCCCCAAACCGTTTTGTTCAGCTCTTTCAGCTAACGCATAATTGCCATTGAATGGAGAAAAGAGAGACGGCCGACCGTTGAAGTACGGAGTGTCAACGACAACTTGACGCCACGAAAAGAGAGCGCCGTCAGACGCACGCGTTAGCCGAAATTCGTTCGCAGTACGCAGCTGCAATTGAATGGGGGTCGCAGTCGTCGCGAGCAATGCGCGCAATTCGGTTTGTGGCGCGACAGGGGCATCCGGTGACAGTATCAGCGAGAAAATAGGCTCATTAGTGCGGGCAACCAGCGGGCTTGTTGACTCACATGCAAGAAGCGCAGCAAAAAAAATTGGCACGAGTCGGAATCGATTCATTTTATCGCGCCTTTGTACGAACGACCCCCTTACCATTTTAGTTCCAGACCAATCGAAGGCAAGAATGGTAAACTGCGTCGCACCGCGCCTCCATCCACGCACAAATCCGGACGGCTTTGACAAGCGAAATACTGCACAGTTCCATACTCCAAGCCATTGACGCGAGCAAACACGTTCAGAACATGCAAAGACGCCGACCAATCGGCGTTCCAGTGATGCCAGGCGTAGTGCGTTCCAATGTCTACTCGAGAGTATCCCGGAAGTCGTGCGCTCCTCGGCGCGCCGTACACGTAACGCTGTCCGTAGCCTGCAATCGTTGTTGGGACTGTAAAAATTCTATAGGCGACGGGAGTGACTGCGGTGCCTTGTCGCAATTGGGCTGCTGATGTGAACGACCATCGCTTACCAAGGGGCACAGCCGTAAACACACTGACCTGATTTGGTACGTCCCAGGTCGTCGGCTGGCTTATTTTGTGGAGTGTTTCCTGCGCCCGTTGCGCCGTGTATGTGCCGTGAAAGACGATTCCGCGAGACGTTACCAAATCTGCTGTTGCCGTTGCGCCGATAGTGGATCCACTAGTGCGAATAAACTGTGGGAAGCTGTCACTTGTTGTGTTCGCAGCAGCATTCACCGACGCAAGTGGATCGAACGATGCTGTCCACATTGGTAGCGCCACCGCGCGATTGCGATAACGTTTTGCATACGTTGCGATACCCGCACTTATACTCACGCCGTTTGAAAATGTAGAAGGCCTCCAGTCACCTGATATTGCCGCAACGTCTGCCATTCTCGGAATACGAAGAAAAAATACAGGCTGTGTAAGGCTTCCTTCCTGCGGTTCGCCCGCAATCGCATCGAACTGATAGCGACGGTCGAACGCAAGACTGATACGGGTTGAACGTGACAGCTGCACTGCGGCTTGGGAACGCGGCGCCAAATACGATCCACTTGCAGCAACGGAAACGTGAGTTCCGAACGATGCCATCCAGAGTTCGCCTGACGAGTAGGTCGCTTCAACGTACGGTCCGATGATCGTTTGATGCGTAAGTGAAGCGGAAATCGGCGGGACGTCGCTCTTGAACGTCTCGCGCACAAATGGGCCACTCCATTGATGCTTGTGATTGCGAGTACTCGCGGTCACGCCGCCATTTATCTGCCAGTTCTTGCCTTGATGATCGACCACAAGTGAACCGCTTAACCATTGCTGGTTCAATTCAATACGCGCATGTTGCAATGCGCCGATGGAATCATTGACATCGCTAAACGAATCCACACGATGCACATATGCCTGATTGTTTGATAACCGAAATCTGAACATCCATTCGCGTTTGTCATACGACGCTCGTACTCCGAGCAGATTTTCACCCCAGTTCGCCGGAACGGCATTCGCGGTGCGCCCTTGGTGCGGCCATTCGTCACGCGTTGAGAAGGCCAACAGGTCCCAGTGAAATTGGCTCGGCTCTTCACGACCGATGCGAAGAAGAATGTCGTGGAACCCTGGAAAGAGTATGTCGTCGCCAGCCTTCGAATGCGAAACGAGCTGGCGCAGCAGTCGGTCGAGATACGTAACTCGACCACTCACAAGCAGGTCGAGGCCGCCAATTATTGGTTGCTCAACGGTAGCACTGGCCGACAAAAGACTTAATACGACCTCCCTCGAGGGTTTTGCTGCGAATTGCTTCGTCTCCAGGGAAATCGCCCCGCTTAGATGTCCGTCCGTTGCACTCGGCAAATGATGCATGATGACGTCTGCGCGTTCGAGAGCGGACACATTGAATGCTCCAAGCACACTGTTAACATGGAACGGCGACTGAAGGGGGTGTTCATCCAGCGTAATTGCGTGTTCGTCACTCGCGCCTCCCGCAAGAAACACGCGACCAATGACGTCGTTAGGTTGTGTTACGCCAGGCAACATCACTAGCGCTCGAAACACATCTGCTTCGCCGAGTGCGGGCAATTGGCGAATGTTAGCAGTCGTGATCGTCGATGTGAAAGACTTTTCGCGTTCGCCCGTTACCGTAATGCCATGCAGATCACGAGCAGACGCCGACAGCGCGAATCGAATCGTGTCGATCGTTTCTCCATTCGCGAGCGCGATATCAACTGTGGATTGAATAAACCCAATATGCCGAGCGAGAACGCGATGAGTTCCAACCGGAACCTCCAGCCGAAACGTTCCATCTCGACGTGAAACCGTGCGAAAGGAAGTTCCCGCAATTTCAACTACTGCGTTTGCAAGACGTACACCGTCGAGCGTAGCCACTATGCCAGCGACAATCGCGACGCTCTGCGCTTGCGATATCTTCGCGCAAAGCAAAAGCATAATTACAGTGATCAAGCGCATTTTTTTCGGTGGAAGAGAGCGAGTAGAAAAATCGACGGGGCCTCAATTGTCCAGGCCCCGTCAATCCTGTTGCTATCGATATTCTGTTTTTACTGTGGCAGAATATTCGGCATCCCAGTATCCGCCAGGAAATCCCTCCTTGTCATAATATGCCTGAAAGGTGCCGATCGTGGCGCCATACGGCATTGCACCTGAGGTAAACACTCTCCTTCCAAAATCATCGTCTCCATTGAATCCACCATCGATCTCTACGATGTCGACCTCGTATGTTTGTCCGTAAGTCGTTCCACATGCCACTGTTAAAATATTGGATATGCCGGGACTTACTAAAACTGCGAGATTTGAATACTCCACGTTCGGCTCAAACGTGCCGCCTCCGATTCCTTTGCTACAATAGGAACCAGAATAATTCCAAGTACTCGGTCCGAGGAAATTTATGGAACCGCTAAAACCAATTGATCGAAACTGAATTTCGAGACTACCTCCCCAACCATCTCCGCGAGACGAGTAGAAACTCGTCACATAAATTCCTGATGCTGGGCCGCCACCACCGCCCGCACAATAGGGTTCGCATGGATCCTCCTCGATTCCTGCCGTTGTTATCTCCGATGAAACCGGCATCTCAATCGCACTGCCGATGCCCAGCGGCTGTCGCGCCGTCAACGGAAACTTAGGCTCAGCTGGATGCAAAATGATCAACGGAGGTCCCTGTTCAGCACTCGTCAAATAGAG
Source organism: Gemmatimonadaceae bacterium (assembly GCA_040004455.1). GTDB lineage: Bacteria > Gemmatimonadota > Gemmatimonadetes > Gemmatimonadales > Gemmatimonadaceae > Gemmatimonas. The sequence goes on along the minus strand of JBDUAX010000214.1, from coordinate 2,589 downwards.
TGTTTTCACCGATCCATCCAACGCATATGCCTGAATTGAGGGAGCATCGAGGTCAAAAGTGGTCCCAACCAAAATATCATCGGTTCCCTTCCAACTTTGCCGATGCGATCTAAATGGTACGTAAAAATCCAAATCAGGAAGGCGCGCAATGACATTCAGTATTTCTCACGAAGTGGTGCCTTTGTTTTCAGCAAGGCGCGTCAAAACGCCGCTAGCGCTAGCTGAATTGAACTAATCCTTGAGCAGCAATTTGTGATCCGTAACTCGTGAATCTCTCATGTCGTCGCGCAGGTGCGCGCGAGTCTCCGAATCGGCCAATGCCGCTGCAATCGCCTGCGCGAGAAAAGCAGCATCAGCGTGCAGTTCAGAAGCAGAACTCGATGGTTTGGGATACGAATTCACCATCGGAGAAGTTGTGTCACTCTCCGCGTTGCAACCGGTCAACACGATGAGAGTAAAGGCTACCGTTATCATATTTTTCATCTTGTCACCTACTAAAAAAATTGTGATCAATCAGACCTGCGAGTCGAACAACAGAACCTATTCAAACGTTTTGCATCAATACGACGTCATAGAAGCAGACCATTACGCAGTCATTGTGAATCGCCCCGGAATTCCCGGAAGCTCCAAAGCGCGAAGTCGAAGAATTCTATGAATTCTCTACGCTTGATTAGCGCGGCAGATCCTGAGAAAATACAATATCCGTAGCTGCAGAGCTGTGTTTGAGATCACACATGAGTGGCACGCAGCCTACACAACTGGCTCCGGCAAACACTAATGCATTCTTCAAAACGATTAGAGCGCCATTCGAGGTACCTATTTCCTTGGTGTTTAACGCCTCTCTCAACCGGGATAATTTGAACGCGGGGCGGGTGGCGCCGGTGAGGTAGGTGCGAGTTGAGGACGAAAAAACGGGAACTGCGAAAGCGAGACGCGGATCTTGCGGATAACAACACGGATTACGCGGATGGGTTCGAGAGGGCTCGACCAAATTAGCTGACATTCGGGAATTTCCTTTTTTGAACCCTTGGCTCCGTTCAAGCTTCATTAGAGCGGGGCCGATTTGTTGAGAGTGGTCAGGCACCCCGCGGAAACAGCGGCTCGCACTTGCGAATTGGTTGCTCGGATAGCGATTGGTAAATGATCCTTGCAGTTGCCGGGAGAAACGGCGCAAGCCAATACGAAGTGTCACGTAGGCGCCCGGCAACTCGTTTCAATTTTTCTCGCGCCAAATCCAACTGTCCGGCTTTGATATCAGTCCAAGGTCGTTCCGAACTCAGGAGTTGATTGAGTTGGCGCACTTCCGTCCACAGAACTTCCAACGCGAGGTCACATCGAAATTGATCGACGTATTCGTCGAGATTTGCTGGCGACAACGGCTCCTCAGCATTATTCGGCAGCGCCAACCCAACCGACTCAGCGAGCTTGGTCAGTCGTGAACACAAATTCCCGAGTCCGTTTGCCAGATCGGCATCGTATACTTCGGCCAATCGGGTGGCAGAAAAATCGGTGTCGTCAAATGGATGGGTATGCCGCAATAGAAAATAGCGTACCGCGTCAACGCCAAATTCATCAACGTAGATTGTCGGATCAGTTGCGGTACCACTCGACTTGCTGATTTTCTGACCGTCGTTCGTGAGAAATCCGTGAACGAAAATCTTGTCCGGAACTTTAAGCCCGGCCGACAGCAGCAGCGCGGGCCAATAAATCGCGTGAAACTTCCAGACGTTTTTTCCAATGATGTGTGTGCGATCGACATTTGCTTCCCAGAATCGTTGATAGTGCTCGCCATTCGGGTAACCAAGTCCCGACAAATAGTTGACGAGCGCGTCAATCCACACGTACACCACTTGATCATTGTCGTTTGGAAAGGGCACGCCCCAACCAGCACTCCGTTCAGCATTTCGGGAAAGTGAAATGTCCGTCAGGCCGCGATCGATGAAGCGCAACACCTCCGCTTCGCGCGTTTCCGGCACGATCTGAATTCGGCGCGATGCAATCAGTTCGCGCAGTGGATGTTCGTAGTGACTCAACCGGAAAAAGTGGTTCGTTTCGGAAATTTCAGTCACCGGCGCTGAGTGATCGGGGCACGCGCCATTAACCAGATCGCGCTCCTGAAAGAAATCTTCGCAACCGTTGCAATAAAGACCGCGATATTCCTGGGTATACACATCGTCCGACTTCAGGCGCGATAGGAATGTCTGCACGGCGCTGAAATGCGATGACTCACTCGTGCGCACAAATTGATCGTACGCAATCGACAGTACTTCGCACAATGAACGAAATCGCTCAGAATTTTGGTCGACGAGTTGCTTCACCGGAATGCCAACCGCGCGTGCGCTCAGCACATTCTTGAACGCATTCTCGTCGGTGCCCGTTTGAAAGCGAACACTTTTCCCTCGCAGCCGAGCATAACGTGCGATAGCATCGGCCTGCACGAGTTCACACGCGTGGCCAATGTGCGGCGGCGCGTTCACATACGGAATGGTCGTCGTGATGTACAAATTCTTCTTCATGAGTTCTTACCGGAAACAGGAAAAGCCCCCGGAGTCAGAGTGACTCAGAGGGCCTGAAACGATCCTTTGGAAT
>JBDUAX010000623.1:0-2318 GCA_040004455.1 Gemmatimonadaceae bacterium | reverse complement strand
CGCTCTGGATCAAGGTGCTGCATAGCTACGTCCCGTCAGGCCGGCTTCAGTCATGTCCACAAGCGGCGCGAGCAGCCGGCGAAGCTTCGCGCGTGCCTTGAAGAGCTGCGATTTGGATCCGCCCGCGGTAATCCCGAGCTCCGCCGCAATCTCTTCGTGCGTGTATCCCTCAACATCGTGTAACAGAAAAACCGTGCGTGCGCCGGGCGATAACTGCCGCGCCGCTCCTTCTATCGTTTCCGCCAACATGGAGCGCTCACCATCCTGCTCCACGAAGGCTGAATCTTCTTCGATGGCCGTTTCAACTGCGTTTTGACGACGCGTGCCGCGGAGCGCATTCAACGTGCGATTCACTGCAACGCGATGTACCCACGTGCTGAACTTCGCGTCGCCGCGCCAGGAAGGCAGCGCACGGAAAATCTGGATCCAGACCTCCTGCGCGATGTCCTCGGCAAGGTCGGGATCTCCGGCAAGTCTTCGAACGACGGCGTCCACGTGCGGTGCGTGTTGATTCCACAGCAATCGCATGGCTCGCTCATCGCCTTCGATCGACTTGCGAACGATTGCGGCGTCTGTCTCCATGGGTTCGTTCAATTTGTCACCCGGAGAGGCGTCAGGGTTGCCCGATTTAGCAGGCACAATTGTGGATAGTCAGATATGTAACCCCTATGCAAGTCACGATCTTAGCGAAGAATCTTGACTGTTGCGCCTGTGTGGGGTATTCAACGTATGGCGCCGATACTACTACTCGCGTGCTACGCTTCGCTGGCATCGCAAAGCTATGCCGAGTCCCGCGCTCTCCCCCACTTTCCTGCCCTGACTACCACGTGCTGCTGATTGCCGCGCTGGCCACTCTCACGTTTGCTGCTGACGCCACCGCTACGAAGGTCCCGTCAAACGGGCTTCCATCGCGGGAACCGGCGGCCGTAGGCATGTCGTCGGCTCGGCTGGCCACTGTGGATCGGGTTGTTCAGAGGGGCATTGATGCCGGAGGGTACCCCGGAGCTGCCGTTGTGGTGGGGAGAAAGGGGTATTCGGTCTGGTCGAAGGGGTTCGGGGCGCTCGATTGGACGGCCAAGGGGCTGCCGGTCACCCCGGATCAGAGTATTTACGACTTGGCGTCACTTACGAAGGTGATTGGCACCACGACGGCCATTATGGTGCTGTTCGACGAGGGCAAGGTTTCCCTCGATGCGCCGGTTTCCCGTTACATCCCGAGTTTTTCTGGTGGCCTCAAGGATCAGGTCACTGTGCGGCATTTGTTGGAGCATCGGGCCGGATTGCCCGCCGGCAACGAGCTTTGGCGCCATTCGCGCTCGCCCGACGAGGCGCGCGCAGCGGTGCTCAATTCAAAAATCGGCTGTACGCCGGGTGTCTGCTACGAGTATTCGGACCTGGGTGCGGACATCCTGGGTTTCGTAGCCGAAGCGGCCAGTGGCGAACCGCTCGACACGTTCCTCGAAGAAAAAGTGTACGGCCCGCTGGGCATGAACGACACGCACTTCAAGCCCAATGCGATTGATGCGTATCGCACGGCGCCGACAGAAATCGCGCCGCCGCGAGGCTATCCGTTGCGCGGAGAGGTGCATGACGAAAACGCGTATGCACTCGGTGGCGTAGCCGGTCACGCTGGTTTGTTCAGCACTGCGAACGATTTGTCGGTGTTCGCGCAGATGTTGTTGAACAATGGCGAGTACAACGGGGTGCGTGTTGTTGCCGATACCACGGTTGCGTTGTTTACGCGTCGAACTGAGAAGGGTACGCGTGCACTTGGTTGGGATACCTGCGACGGCAACGGCGGCTGCGGTCAGTATTTGTCGTCACGCGCGTTCGGCCACACGGGGTTTACGGGAACGTCAATCTGGATCGATCCTGACCGGCAGATGTTCGTGGTGTTGCTGACGAACCGTGTGCATGCGGCGAAGGCCAAGCGTCCGAGTAAGGTGATTATGGATGTGCGGAATGATTTGTCTGATGCGGCGGCGTTGGCTGTGATGGATGATCCGGGTGGTGTGCTCGCGATGCCGGCTATGTTCCGCGCTGATGTTGCGGAAGATTGGAATCGCCCGTTGCGTGCGCGTCGTACGAGTGCGAGTTCAGCGCGCGCGCGGAAGGCTGCAGCAGCGAAAGCAGCGGCCGCGAAGAAGAAGGGCACGTCGGCCAGGAGTTCGTCGACGTCGTCGACGGTCGATAAGACGGAAGTCAGCAGTAAGTCGAAGATTTTTGTGAAGAAGACAACGACGCCGAGCAGGAAGGCGGCTTCGAAGTCGGCGACCGTCAAGAAGAAAAGTTGACTATTGTTTTGTGAGGTCGTCTTA
>JBDUAX010000007.1:0-25418 GCA_040004455.1 Gemmatimonadaceae bacterium | reverse complement strand
ATCTGATACGCGGTCATGCTCGATCAACACCGATCCGCCGCGTCGTTGGCGAACGGGACGCAACGCTCGTTTGAGGCCAGCGCTTTGCAGCGCAAGAAGTGCTTCGTCGAGGGTGGAATTCATATCGTTAAGCATGCTCCAACCTAATCGACCAGCTGCTTTACATCGGCTGCAATGCGATCCCATCCAGCCGCATATGCATGCATCACCACCAGCTGTCCCCGGTCGTTGACCATGAATGTCTGCGATGAATGTCCCATCAAATAATGTTCGCTTGCAGTTGGATCCACCCTGGCCGACGCAACTCCAAATGCGTTCTGCATGTGTGCAGTCGTTGCAGAGTCCGCCGATACTCCAATAAAGGTTGAATCAAATTGCGCGACGAATTTTTGCGCAACGGCAGGTGTGTCCCGAATCGGATCGATAGTGACAAACACAAAGCGTACGCGATTGGCACTTGCTCCGATGGCTTTCTTGACGCGCTTCCAGTCGTTGAGCGTTGTACCACAAACATCGGGACAATTGGTGTAACCGAAGAACACCAACGTGGCCCCGCCTTTTTCTGGCGTGATCGACACCGCGCGGTTCGCGCTGTCCCTGAACGTGAACGCAGAGACGTCGCGTGCTGGAGTAATCGGCGTTCCTTTCCAGTCGGGGGCACGACTGCAACCGCTACCGACAATTACCAGCGCGATGAGCACCGAATTAATCGTGCATACGACCGGGTCTCGGCGCGCATGCGAAATTGATATGAAGGGCATGTCCGAAATATGTCAGCCGAAAGCGTAGCGAGCGACGAATCTCGCGCGTTGATTATTCGCACATGGCAACAACCTCAACTGTCAATTCTGCAGTAACAATCGACGTCGCGCCGGCACCGCGATGGTGGCTCGTTGCGGTTGTTGGAATTGGTCTGATTGCTGGCGCGCATCTGCTGGACGAGTGGGTGTGGACGCACGTGCGGGACGCGCGGGTTTACGAGCGCGATTGGGGGAGGATGTTGCGTTCGGCCGGCTATCTCCCCACTTGGCTCATCGTGGCGATTGGACTGTGGGGGCAGGATCGCGGGAGGGCGCGGTGGGGATGGCGCGGCGGTTTGATGATTCTCACGCCGACCATCGGCGGTGCGCTTGCTGAACTCCTTAAGCTGGTTGTTCGGCGACTGCGGCCACCCGATGTGACGTCTGTATTTACGTATGCATTTCGTCCGTTTTCCGAGCGCAGCTGGTCGACAGCCGGATTGGGAATGCCGAGCAGTCATATGCTTGTCGCAATGGGTGCGGCGACCGTGCTGGCGCGTTTGTTCCCGCGTGTGTGGTGGTTGTGGTACCTCATTGCCGCCGGATGCGGGTACACGCGTTTGCTCGCGAATGCGCACTACTTGAGCGATGTCGTTGCGGCGGCAGTTCTTGGATGGGTTGTTGGGAACCTCGCAAATCAGAGATCAAAGATGGCAAAGATGGGGACAGGTTCATCAAACGCAGTTTGATGAACCTGTCCCCATCAAACCATCAAACCCATCAAACAACCTGGAACATGAAAAAACCGCCGCGAGAGAAATTCTCGCGGCGGTTTTGGTTTGCTCTTTCTTAACGGTTGTAGCGCTTCTTGAACTTGTCCACGCGACCCTGCGTGTCGATGAGACGCTGCGTACCTGTGTAAAACGGATGCGACGTGCTCGTAATTTCGAGAAGCACCAACGGATACTCTTTGCCGTCATCAAGCTTGATAGTCTGTTCGCTGGTCATGGTGGACCGCGAAACAATCAACGTGCCGCTTGATGCGTCCTTGAAAACCACCGGATGGTACGGTGGATGAATGGCTTCTTTCATGGCAAAACTCCGGCTGTCAGATGCGGTCCCATTTCCGACGGGAGCGCGTTTTTTGAGATGTGCCCAGCAAGTGGGCTAGCCTCGATAAATAGACTTGCCCGCAGTTGCGGTCAAGGTTCGAACGCGACAACTACTGCGCCGAGGCGCACCGCTGGCACTGACCGTAGAGCACCACCTCGTGAGCCTCAAGCACAAAGCCGTCCGGGGTCAGCTTCGCCAGGTCCCCCGGGCAACCACGGATCTCGAACACCTTGGTGCACCCTCGACACTGAAAATGATGGTGGTGACCACTACCCGAACGCTCGTAGCGCGGTGAATCCCCGGCAATTCGACCGGATTGAGCCAGCCCGTTTCAACCAGTGAATTGATCGTACGGTAGACCGTTGCGATGCCCATACCTCGCACCTTGACTCGGCTCGCCTCAAGCACTTCAAAGGGACTCAGTGGCTGCGCCGAAGCGGCAAATACATCGCGAATGGCCTCGCGTTGACGAGTATTGCGTTCCATCAGCGCGCACCCGGCAGGTTGAAAACGTTCACGTAATTCAGTGTACGAAGACCGACACGCCCATAAGCGCAAATCCAGTCAAGAGAGCGCCGACGCGTCCAAAAGTGGACTTGAAATCGAGCCCCGACCTGAGCGCGGGCACGCCGACTGCGATGCTGATGTATAGGTAGGACCCAGCCGCGAAGGGCAAAATGAATTCACCGAAGCGCGCCGCATGCGAGCCAATCAGCAGAGTAATTGTGGCGCCCGCCAACGAGACGAACGCGGTGAGCAAATTGTACAGAACTGCGCGAAGCGGACGCACTCCGCCATGTACGAACAGGCCAAAGGTGCCCACTTCGCGCGGAAGTTCATGCAACCCAATTGCGACGGCCGTCAGAAATCCAAAGGCAGGATTGGTGAGGAAACCAGCGGCAATCAGCATTCCGTCCATCAGGTTATGGACGGCGTCACCGGTGAACGCGAGGGGAACCAGCGCCCGTGCAGAACTGGCGGACCTCGAAGCGTAGGCTGCGGACACAGGGACGGGTGCCAACAGTGCTCCGTTGGTGTCCTCAAAATGTCCTGTTAGTGTGCTCATGCCTCGGCTATGGCTGTGTCCTATTTCGCGACTCGCCAGGATCCGATCCACGAGAGCGAAAAGCGCAAAACCGATGACAGTGCCGCAGGCGATCGCAATCACCGTTCCACCCGCCGAAAACGCATCGGGAATCAGGTGAATAACTGCCGCCCCAAGCAAAGCCCCCGACCCGAATGCCGTCAAATACGGAATTGCCGCCCGAACAGATTGCTCGTTCAGCGCCATCAACAGCGTGACCGCCAGCGGAATACCACTGACGACTGCGATTGCAGCAAAGCTCGAGATCCAAGGCGACTGAGTCACGCGTTAATGATAATGCATTCGCATTACCATTACAATATCTCCGAACTACTACCAGCGCAGGATCAGCAGTTCAGGCTCACGTCACTTTCGGCGCACCCCGCGACCCTCAATAGCGGTCCCATTGAACAATTCAAAGCCCCCGACCACGCCACCCGCGCGTTGGAAGTGGAATTTGTAGCCTTCCATCAATGACAAGATTTCGCCGTCGCGAACAAACGTGCGCATGAATTCATCTGGTGCTGATTGCAACAACTGCGTTTCCGATGTTTGTCCGTTTTGTTCTTTGAAAATTCCAAACAGCTTGTCCCCTTTCAATGAAACAGTGAACACCGATGGTTGATTGGAGCGACGCGCACCCGGAGTGAAATCGTACACGCCGACAAGCGGTGTAACGTCTGCCGCGTTTACGCTGAGTGGATACGTTGAGGTGATTTCAATTGGAACGGAAATTCCTTTCGTTCCCCAACGCATTTCCAGCGTCGTTGTGTTCACGCCAACTGTGGAAAATGTCCACGTGAGTGCTTCTGTATGCGGAACCGTTTGCGCTGTAATGGGCGCCCGTATTTGATCACGCGTTGAGTCGGGGTGCGCCGTGTGAAATTGTGCGGCGTGCGGGTCGAGAACAAACGTCCACGCACCTTGTTCGCGCAGCACTAACCAGATCGAATATTTTCCTTTCGGAACAGTGCGACCGAGCAATTTTATTGGTCGCGTTATTTCAAGTGTTGTTGCGCTGTCAGCGCCGGGCGTCCACGCGCTGTTGTACGGTTCAAGGCCGCCGTAAATGTTTTCTCGCCCGCGCGCGCGCGGGCGCACGTATTCGACAGTGAGGCGCATGCCATCAATTGTTTGCGCAACGGTCGCGCGTTCGCTCGCGAGAATTTGCGCATCGGCGCTACCAGCGGCAACGCCGAGTGCCAAGCCGAGGCCCGTGCATAAGTGCTTGAGCGTCATGCGTTTAGGTATTGAGTACCAGCGTCCACTCAAACACGATGTTTTGATTGAGCGACTCCTTCACCGAACAGTACTTGTTGATTGACAAGTCAATCGCGCGCTCAGCATGCTCACGATCAATGCCTTCCCCTTTGAGTGTATATGTGAGATGGATGCGCGTGAGCTTCGCTGGCGTTTCAGGGGCGCGATCACCAACAACGTCAATATCGAGAGATTCCGCGGGAGTCTTACGCTTCGCGAGAATTTCAACGATGTCGTAGCTCGTACAACTCGCGAGCGCGAGTAACAACGTATCAACCGGTCCAGGACCCTTGACCGCATCACCATCGATGTCGATGTGAAGGCCGTTCGGGCGTCCGCCGCGAAATGCGTGTCCACCAGTCCACGTTGCTATTACATGATTCCGCTTGCTCACGGTTGTTCTCCACGACGTATAGGTGCACGAACACTGTTGCCCCACTCAGTCCATGAGCCGTCGTAATTGCGCACGGTTTTGTAGCCGAGTAGCTGCGTGAGGACGAACCAGGTATGTGAGGAACGTTCGCCAATGCGACAATAGGTGACAACACTGTCCTTTGGTGAAAGCCCTGCTTCACTCTCGTAAATAGCGCGAAGGTCTGCGGCACTCTTGAATGAACCATCGGCGGCCGCGGCGCGCGCCCACGGTACACTCTTCGCGCCGGGAATGTGTCCGCCACGCAAGGTTCCTTCCTGCGGATAGTCAGGCATGTGCAATTTTTCGCCGGTATATTCCTGTGGTGAACGCACATCGATCATTGGATTGTGGTCTTCCAGATGTGCGCGCACATCCTGAAAAAATGCGCGAATACTGTGATCGTTGCGCTCAGGCGCGACGTAATTCGTTGATGGAAATTTCGGTAAATCCGTTGTCGTTGGACGCCCTTCCGCCAACCACTTCGCGCGTCCGCCGTCGAGAATAACTGCGTTGGAAAATCCAAATAAGCGAAATATCCAATAGGCGTAGGTGGCCCACCAATTGTTTTTATCGCCGTAAAAAACCACGGTGGTGTTGTTGTCGATGCCGCGCGAACGTAACAGGCTTTCGAAGGCCGAGCGCGACACGTAGTCGCGCTCGGTTTGATCGTTGAGATCGATGTGCCAATCAAGTTTCTGCGCACCGGGAATGTGTTCGACGTCATAAAGCAGCACATCTTCGTCACACTCCAGCAATCGCAAGGTGGGAAGAGAAATGTGATTTATGAGCCAATCTGTGGATACGAGTTGATCGGGATGTGCGTAGCCCTTGTTGACAATTGCTGCGTCGGGCAAATCGGGAAGTGTGATTTTGTGAGTCATGTCATTGACGATAGGGCGCGACGCAACGTGTCGGCAGTGGTAACTTGAGGAATAAGGAACTGAGCACGAACGAAAACTGTATCGAATAAGTCTGTTTCATCACCCTTGGTTCCAGTGGATACGCTCTCTGCCAACGCTTTTCACGCCGTCGAGCTTCTCTCGGATTTTTCGCCGTCCTCCTGATGCGGAAGATCAAGCGACCGGGCCAATTCACGGCGAGTTGCTTGGTGTTGAGCATCTGGCCGAACGCGCCCGGGAATTGGCGCGCGGACATACCGTACTGGCCGACAGCCGTCCGCGGCTAAGCGCTCGACTGTTGGCGAGACTGCAGAGCACCGGGCGGGTGCTGGAAATTGCACATGATCGATTGGTTGTTGCCAATGCAAGCGGAACCGATATCAGTCAGGCGGGCGTGTGGTTGCTGGACAACTATCATGTGGTTCGCGAACAGATCCTTGAAACACGCACCTCGCTACCGCGCGGATACTATCGCGAACTTCCGGAGCTTTCATCGGGCCCGCTGGCCGGGTATCCGCGAGTTTACGGAATCGTCATTTCGCTGATATCGCACACGGAAGCACGTGTAGATCCACAAAATACTGAACAGTTTATTGAGGCGTATCAAAGTCTGCGCCCGCTGACGATTGGGGAGCTGTGGGCCATTCCGGCAATGCTGCGGCTGGGGCTGATTGAAAGCGTTCGACGCATGGCGATGCGCACAGTACAGCGCCTTGACGAGCTCGCGGAAGCGGACAAGTGGGCTGAGCGCATGCACGGCGCCGGTGAAGCCAGTGCAGAAGACTTGCACGACGCGCTCGGAAGCCTGCAGGAGAACAATCCGCGCCTGACGCCAGCGTTTGTCTCGCGCTTTTTGCGTCAGGTGAGGGCCGCAGCTGGCGCGTTTCCGCCACTCGAATGGTTGCAAGCGTGGACGCAACGGGAAGGGCTGAGCGCCGAAGAAGCGGTGGTGGCGTCGACACATCAATTGGCGCTCACGCAACTGATGATGGCAAACAGCATTACGAGTTTGCGCGCTATCGGTGGTCGTGATTGGCGAGAGTTTGTCGAACGACAGAGTCTGCTGGACCGTGCCCTGCGCGCCGATCCCGCGCACGTATACGACCAGATGACTTTCACGACGCGCGATCGCTACCGGCACGTTGTGGAGCGGATCGCCAAACGCACGGGCAACGATGAGGTGTGGGTTGCCGAATGGGCCGTGGAGTTGGCGAAACTCAGTCTGAAGCGCGAAAGCGAAGACCAACGACAGGGTCACGTTGGCTTTTATCTGGTCGACGCAGGCATCGCGGAACTCGAACGAAAGAGCAAGTACGAAACGACAATTGGTGAAGCGCTGTATCGCTACATTCGTCGTCATCCGACCCGTGTGTTCGTTGGTGCGATGACGCTCGCGACCATTGGCGCAATCGTAGCCGTTCTCAAGTTGGGCGGCACGAACGCAAACATGGCGTGGTTCCTTATCGTAGCAGTCACGCTCATTCCGGCCAATGACATTGCGGTAAGTCTCATCAATCAGTTGGTAACGGCTTTTCTGCCGACGCATGTGTTGCCACGCCTGAATTTTGAAGAGAAGGGCATAGCGACCGACTGTCCAACAGCGGTCGTGGTTCCCACTTTGTTTGACAGCGCCGGCGATGTGCGTGATACGCTTGCGCATTTGGAAGTGCAGTTTCTCGCCAACAGGGACGATGAATTGCACTTCACCGTTCTCAGTGACTTTACGGATGCGCCGGCGGAACAGATGCCGGGTGATGAAGAGATCGTGCAGCAGGCATTGCAGGGTATTCGCGAACTGAACGCGAAATATGCAAAGCACGGTGATGTGTTTCACCTTCTGCATCGCGCGCGGCATTGGAACGCGAGCGAAGGCGTATGGATGGGATGGGAACGTAAACGCGGAAAACTTGCCCAGTTCAACAAGTTGACGCAGGGCGGCGGGTCGATGGCATTTGCGTATACGAGCGCCGAAGTAAATGCGATGGATGGCACTCGCTACGTAATCACGTTGGATTCGGACACTGTGTTGCCGGCGAACGCTGCGCGCGCATTAGTTGGAACAATCGCGCATCCATTGCATCACGCCGTTTATGACGAAGGCAAAGGGCGCATCGTTCGTGGCTACGGAATTTTGCAACCTCGCGTCGGCGTATCGTTACCGAGTGCGAACCGTTCGCACTTCGCGTCGATCATGTCGGGCGTGCCAGGGGTGGATCCGTACACCACTGCAGTATCAGACGTGTATCAGGACCTGTTTCATGAAGGAAGTTTCACGGGGAAGGGCATTTACGATGTGCAGGCGTTCGAGCGCGCCACGAGCGCACGTTTCCCTGAAAACACGCTGTTGTCGCATGATTTGATTGAGGGCAATTACGCGCGCGCCGGGTTGGTCACCGATATTGTCGTGTACGACGACTATCCGGCGAGATATCTCACAGCGACTCGTCGCAAGCATCGTTGGATTCGGGGCGATTGGCAGTTGCTGCCGTGGCTGTCGCGCAAAGTGCCAGGGCCCGACGGTCCGGAGAAGAATCGACTGTCGCTGTTGTCGCAATGGAAAATTCTCGACAACATGCGACGCAGTGTCGTTGAAGTCGCGCAGCTCGCCTTCTTGCTGGCGGGTTGGACCCTGCTGCCCGGGTCCCCCATTCGCTGGACCATTCTGGCGTGCGCTGCGATTGGGGCGCCGTGGGTGATCTCGACGCTGATAACGCTCGTGCGTCCGCCAAATGATAAATCGTGGCGTTCATACTATCGCGCTGCTGGCGAGGATGCGCTGGCGAGCGCGAAGCAGTTTGCGCTCGCGGTGATATTTCTGCCGCACCAGGCGTGGACGGCGATGGACGCGATCGCGCGAGCGCTCTATCGGTTGACCGTTTCGCGAAAGCATTTGCTGGAATGGAAGAGCGCGCAAAAAACCGAACGCGCCCATTCAAACGATTCGCGTGCGCTGTGGCGTGACGTGCGAACGCCGGTCGTCGGTATTGTGTGCATTTCGCTGATGATTGTGGTGTTTGACGTGTGGAGTCGGTTGCATCTTGCGGAAGTCGTTCGCTGGAATGGCGCGTTTGACCTTTATGCGGCCGTCGGCGGCATTACCGCGTTGTGGGTGGCCTCACCGCGAATTGCTCGCGTATTGAGTGCACCAATTCGAAGCACGTCGTATGTGCTATCGCCAAATGCGCGCGAAGACGCCCTTCGCTACGCCAGGCTTCACTGGAAATATTTCGAGAAATTTGCGACCGGAGACACGCACTGGTTGACGCCCGACAACTATCAGGTGGATCCGGCGCCAGTAATTGCGATGCGCACATCGCCGACAAACATCGGTCTGCAATTGATGTCGACGATTTCAGCGTACGATCTCGGGTTCATCGACGTAACGCCAATGACCGAGCTATTGCAAAAGACATTTCAAACGCTTGAGAACCTGCCGAAATATCAGGGACATTTTTACAACTGGTATGACCTGCATGACCTGCGTGTGCTGGAGCCTGCGTACATCTCAACAGTGGACAGTGGAAACCTGGCGGGACACCTGATAGCAGTGCGCCAGGCCTGCCTCGAGATTGCGGGGCAACTGCGGTCAGCATCTGACGCTGCTGGCGCAAACGCAAACGCAAACGCAAACGAAAACGACATCGCCAATCAGCTAACAGAGCTGGCGAAGTGCGCCGGTGACATAGTCGCACACATGGATTTCAGCTTCCTGTTCGACAATGAGCGTAAGCTATTTGCGATTGGATATCACGTTGCATCGCATTCGCAAGACAGCTCGCGTTACGACTTGTTGGCGTCGGAAGCGCGACTGACGAGTTTTCTCGCAATCGCGCGTAACCAGGTGCCAGTTGAGCATTGGTTCATGCTCGGGCGAAATCTCACGCGAACTGAGGGCGCAACAGCACTCGTTTCCTGGACGGGCACGATGTTCGAGTATCTCATGCCATTGCTGGTCATGAGATCGTTTCGATCGACGGTGTTGAGCGCAACGTATCGCGCGGCCATTCAGCGGCAAATTGCGTACGCCGAGCGGCGCAATGTGCCGTGGGGAATCAGTGAAAGCGCGTACAACATGCGCGACCGTGAATACACGTATCAGTATCGCGCATTTGGAATTCCCGATCTGGCGCTCAAGCGCGACATGCATCGCGATTTAGTGGTCGCACCGTATGCCACTGCCTTGGCAGCGATGGTCGATCCTACACGCGCCATCGAGAATTTGCGCGCCCTCGAATCCATGGGGGTGTTAGGCGAATACGGTTTTTATGATGCGCTGGATTACACGCGCCCCGCGTCGAACAAGCGGTACGCGACCGTCAAAACTTTCATGGCGCATCATCTTGGCATGACGATGGTGGCGCTCACGAATGTGTTGCTTGATAACCGCTGGCAGCGACGTTTTCATGGGGACGCAGTAGTGCGATCGGCTGAATTGCTATTGCATGAGCGCATTCCCCGTCGGCTGGTGCTGTACGAACCGCAAGCCGAACCGCCGATCATTGAACGCGGTACTGAGCCGATTGAGCAACCGGTCGCACGCGAATTCACTTCGCCGAATACCATCGCGCCGCAAGTTGCATTGCTCGGCTATCAACCTTACACCGTGATGCTGACGCAGAGCGGCAGTGGATACAGTCGCTTCAACGGGCTGGCGGTAACGCGCTGGAAGGCCGACGCCACTCTCGAGAACACGGGCCAGTTTTGTTACGTGCAGGACGTTTCGCGAAAACGGCATTGGTCGGCGGCGCATCAACCTACTTGTGTGCCAGCCGATTCGTATTCGGCTGTTCTCGCAACGGATCGCGTCACGATTTCGCGCAGTGACGGCGACATTGATACGAAAGTCGAGATTGCCGCGATTCCGGCCGATGCCGCGGAAGTTCGGCGAGTCACCGTCTACAATCGCAGCCATTCGGTGCGCGAAATACAACTGACAAGTTACGGTGAAATCGTACTCGCTCCGCCGGAGGCCGACAGCGCGCATCCTGCATTTTCAAATCTGTTTGTGGAAACGGAATGGCACGCATGGTGCAACGCGATAACCGCCACGCGTCGTCCACGCAATATGAACGAAACGCCCGTTTGGTGTGTGCACGTTGCTGCAACGGGGGCCGAACTCGTGGGCGATGTATCCTACGAAACGGATCGCGCGCAATTCCTGGGACGCGGTCGAAACGTGCGAAATCCGTCGGCGTTGGATGTCGGCAGTGAACTTTCGAAGACGACGGGAGCGGTGCTCGATCCAATTTTTTCACTGCGCACCAGGATTCGGGTTCCTGCCGGTCAGTCCGCGTGCGTGTCGTTTACGACGCTGGTGGCAGCAACTCGCGAACGAGCGTTTGAGCTCGCCGATCGCTATCGCGACGAGCGTGCTGCAGAACGTGCGCTTGATCTCGCATGGACGTCCACGCAAATCGAATTGGCCGAGTTAGGTATTTCTCCAACAGATGCCGCAGTCTTTCAGGAATTAGCGGGCCACATGTACTTTGCCGGCGAGGCACTGGGTGCGTCGCGCGCAGTGAAGGAAAGGAATCGTGGTTCACAGTCGACACTCTGGTCAATCGGAATATCCGGTGATTTACCGATTCTGCAGGCAACGATTAGTTCCGACGACGGACTGCCAATGTTGCGACAGTTGTTCGCCGCGCATCGCTACTGGCGTCGTCGCGGGTTGATGGTCGACCTGGTAGTGCTCAATACACAGGAGCACGGATATCTCGAAGAACTCAACAGTCGCATTAACGAGGCGATGTTGAGCGCCATCGAAGCCGAGCATGCGGAAAAGCCAGGCGGAATATTTGTACGGAGAACGGCCAACGTACCCGACGACGCGGCCTTGATGCTGGCGGCTTCAGCACGCGCGTTGATTGAGTGCGACGAACGCAATCTCGCGGACGTTGTCAGCAATGCACGCGAAGTTGCAACTGTGCCAATGGCCATCACGCCAATCGTCAACATCGCCATTGCGGATGGTGTGCCGAGAAAACACCTGCCAGTTGCGCTTGCCAGTAGTGCCGAGGGCACAGGCGCAGATGCCTCGGTTCCACTCAATGGGGGGTTCGCTCCGCTCTCGTTCGACAATGGTTACGGCGGTCTTGACGAGGCCAACAACTATCATGTGCAAGTGGCGAATCGAAAACTGCCACCAGCACCGTGGGCCAACGTTATTGCCAACGCGAATGGCGGCTTTCTCGTGTCAGAACGCGGCGCGGGATGTGTGTGGGCGGAGAGCAGCTATTTCTACCGAATCACTGCGTGGCAGAATGATCCTGTTTCGGATCCCGTCACGGATGTCATTTATATGCGTGATGACGACAGTCGGGCACTTTGGAGCGCGACACCGGCTCCAATTGCGACCAGCGACACGTTTCAGATTGTACACGGGGCGGGCTTCTCGACGTTTGAACACACGCACGACGAAATTGTGTCACAATTGACACTGGGCGTGCCGAGCAAAGGTGCAACCAAGATATCGCTGTTGCGACTGACCAACGCATCAAACAGAATTCGCCGATTGACGCTTACCCCGTATGCTGAATGGACGCTGGGAGTTCGTCGCGAACTCACGCGACATGCGGTGCGCACATGGTTCGACAGCGAACACAGTGCAGTGTTTGCGCAGAACCGCTACGAACTGGGGTTTGCCGATCGCGTTTCGTTTCTGTCGGTGAGCGAGCCGGTCACATCACACACTGCGAGTCGCGCTGAGTTCATAGGGCGCAATGGATCTTTGAACAATCCGCTCGCGTTTCGATCGAATGAGTTGAACGGCGCTGTCGGTGTTGGACTCGATCCGTGCGCCGCACTGCAGTGTTCGATTTCACTCGCGCCCGGTGAATCACGCGAAGTAGCCGTGCTGCTTGGTTCTGCAGAAAATGAAGAAGCGGCGCGCGCGCGACTCTCAGAATTGCGGGCGGCCGACAAGGCGAGCGCTGCAATCGCGACGTCGCGCCAGGAATGGGATGATCGGTTAAGTGTTGTAAGCGTCAAGACGCCGGACCGCGCATTCGACGCCATCGTCAACAAGTGGTCGTTGTATCAGGCGTTGTCTGGTCGCATGTGGGCGCGCATGGGGCTGTACCAAAGCAGTGGCGCGTACGGATTTCGCGACCAATTGCAAGATGTGATGGCGTTTCTCTATGCCGAGCCGCAGATTGCGCGCGAACACATTCTGCGCGCAGCGCGGCGTCAGTTTCTGGAAGGTGACGTACAGCATTGGTGGCATCCACACACAGGGCGCGGTGTGCGCACAAAATTCTCCGACGATCTGGTGTGGCTGCCGTACGTGGTCGATCAGTACGTTCGAGTAACCGGCGATCGATCAATTCTTGACGAATACGTACCGTTCCTGAAGATGCGCACGCTCGGGCCCAACGAGCACGAATTGTACGACTTGCCCGACGTCACTGACGAACAGGGCAGCATTTACGAGCATTGTCTGAGAGCGCTCGTTCGCGCCTGCACCGTGGGTGCGCATGGACTGCCGCTCATTGGTAGTGGCGACTGGAACGACGGTTTCAGTCGCGTTGGCATCGAAGGAAAAGGCGAGAGTGTCTGGTTGGCGTGGTTTCTGCTCGACACGCTGCGGAATTTCTCTGTTCATGCCGAAGCACACGGCGACACCGATGTTGTGCACCAGTTTCGTTCGCGCGCCACTGACTATCTCGCAGCAGTTGAAACGCACGGTTGGGATGGCAATTGGTATCGTCGTGCGTTTTTCGACGATGGCACGCCGTTGGGTTCAGCATCGAGCGATGAATGTCGCATTGATGCAATCGCACAGAGTTGGAGCGTGATTTCAAAAGCAGGTGCGATTGTTCGGCAGGAACAGGCAATGCGTTCACTCGATCGACAGTTGGTGCGTGAAGATGCGCGACTCATCATGCTGCTCACGCCACCATTCGACAAAGGTGCGCACGACCCCGGCTACATCAAGGGATATCTGCCCGGCGTTCGCGAGAACGGTGCACAGTACACACACGGAGCGCTGTGGGCGGTGCTTGCAACGGCCATGCAAGGGGACGGTGATCGTGCGTTTGCATTGTATCAGATGATCAATCCGTTCACGCACGGAGGTACAGCGAAAGACATCGAAGTATACAAAGTCGAACCGTATGTCGTGGCGGCCGACGTCTACACTGCGAAAGGGCAAGTGGGACGCGGCGGCTGGACCTGGTACACGGGCTCTGCCAGTTGGATGTATCGCGTTGGACTGGAATCCATTTTGGGCTTCACAAAAACCGGCAATACATTGCGCATGAATCCGTGCGTTCCAGGGTCCTGGAGTGAATACGCGATCACCTATCGATTCGGCAACGCGACCTATGAAATTACCGTCCACGATCCGGTGATGGTTCGTCACCGCGGCCCGGTTGCTACGGTCGATGGCGTTCTGTCGAGCCTTGGCAATATTGAACTTATTGACGACGGAAAAACTCACGTTGTCGTCGTGCGCCCGGTGGGCTAGCGTTCGAGTAACGGTAGGCGCGACGTGATCTGAAACCGCGAAGCAATAGCAGTCGCCATTGTTGGAACGGGCGGCGCATGGATGTTCGGCTTGGCGCTATTCAATAACGGCGCAAAGCGTTTGAATGCCGTCCAGCGTCGTGGATTGTTTTTGTTGTTTGGGCGCCCAATAGCGTGAAGCGTGGCGAGTCCCTCCCTGGGGCGATATTTCACCGAGTGGGCGCGTAGACGTCGCGCCGTGACGAAGGCCATGGTGACCCACAATTCGATACGCCGAGTTTCGTAATTTCAGCAGGGGCTGCCGTGCTTGCTGCGCCCGATTTTTTTTAATTGAAGAATTGATTCACAACGTGTTGCTACGCATTCACATCCCTCTTCGAGTCCACTTTTACATCCGTTGGCTCGGAGGAGCCACGCACCCTCCGGTGTCCCTCCACGTGACCCGGAAGCCCCCCACTCACCCCGCGTCGTACGAGCTCCTCCGAAACCAACAGCATGTGCCTCGGCCATACATACCGTGCGAATTCGAAGAAGTTCCTGCGCGCGTTGGGGTCGTCCATGAGATATTGCGTGAGCGATCGCATACCTTTGGCGGTATTGCAGGCGGTGCAGGCGGTCACTACGTTGCCGCCAGAGTTGTCGCCACCTTTCACTCGTGGCTGCACGTGGTCTACACTTAGCATCTCGGTAGCGTACACTATTCCGCAGTAGACGCATCGGTAGCCGTCCCTCGCAAAAACATCGGCGCGTTTCATCCTGTTGTTTTTCGCAGTTTCACGTACCGAGTAACTCGCAACAAGTAATCAGTGGACATTCCGGATAGTTCACGACGTTTTCTGTTCACGCAGGCGAAGCGCCTCTTCGAGATCAACGACGAAGTGGCGAATTCCCCGAACGATCTCCCGCCCCGACTCACCACCAAAGCCCTCGAGGCCCTTCGTATGTCGCGTTCACGCGATCGCATTCTGACCAATCTTGAAGAGATGTACCGCGAGGCGTTTGATCGCGCTCGTGCCACCGACGATGCCGGTCAAATGGCTTCACTCGATTTCGCGTATCGTCGAGAACAGTTGTATTTCGAAATTCTGCTCGATGTGCGTGATGCGATGGAGAAGCGCGACGCGCGTTGAGTTGCAAGGTTCAACCCGCGTACGGAAATGCACTGTTCATCAACGTGAGCGGTGTGAAGCTGCCGGACGAACCATCGGCGCCTGAATCGCCGCTGTTTTCCGACGCAACTCCAACTCCCGTAACGCCCGCATCGGTCACATCGGCGACAAACAGCAGGTGATCGCCCACACTGACTTCCATAAATGTCTTCAATTGCAGCCAGTGACTGGCTTCGGGAGGAATTGGATGGCCGGCGGTTGAGCGTTTTGCGTCAGCAGGCATTTGTCGTACACCACCGGGTGCACCATAGCGACGTACCGCTGGCTTTTGTGACACGTCAAGCGTGCTGAGTAGCGCACCGTTCGCTGCTCGGAGCGCCGACACAATTCGCGCGTTCGGAGACAGTGCGAATGCGATGCGAGGTGGTTCGACCGAACATTGCATGGCAAGTGAAACAATCAGGTAATCATCCATCTGTCCATCAGACACACTCAGTACGTAGACGCCATGAGTAAGGGCGCGCAGCGCAACACGAGCGGGGCTTGTGGATAGTTCGCTCATGTAACAGGGCGTGCTTCGGCCGCGGCGAGCGCCTTCATCACGATGCGGGCAACGAGCAATCCAAGAAAGACGGTCGCGGCAATGCCAACTACTACCACTGGCATTGAAACCGGCGACTTGCCCGCCACATCAACCGCACCCGCCGCATTGCCCAGTGCCGCGTAGCTCAAAACCATTGGCGCCAATCCGAGCGTTCCAATCACGAAATGCCCAAGTCTTACACGCGTGACACCAAATGCGTAGTTGGAAAGCACAAATGGAATGATCGGTGTAAGTCGGAACAGAAGAACCAATTTGAGTCCGTCTTCATCCACCGCGCTATCGAGCATGACGAGTTTGGGATGTCTCGAAATTCTTTCGTAGACGAATCTGCGAATGAGATGGCGCGAGATGACGAACGCGAGTGTGCCGCCGGTCATCGAGCTGATCATGCAAAACAAAAATGCTTTGGAGACTCCGAATACGGCGCCTCCGGCAATTGTCAACAAAAAGACTGGCATCATGCAGATAACGCCCAGGATGTACGCAGCGATGAATGTGACCGGGCCCCACACCCCAAGTGTCTCAACCCACGCTATAAATTGTGGCAGATAGGGCGCCAGGAGCTTGCCGCACACTACGGCACCGACAATTGGGACCAGCAGACCAAGAACTCTGGCGAGGTTGGCGAACAGACTTTTCATGATGCAGTAAGGTAGCATTTGGAAGGGCAGGCGAATACCGTCGCACAACACGATTGACATGAGCGCCATGAACGAAAACGCAGTGACGTTAGCGGTGGTAAACGCCAAAGTCTGGACGGGTGACACGCGCAAACCGTGGGCCGATGCAATTGCCGTTCGCGGTGAGCGCATTGTGACCGTTGGTTCGAGTGCGGAAGTCCGCAAGCAGACGACGGCCAGTACACGCGTGATTGACGCGCACGGCGCGATGGTCGTTCCGGGATTCATCGATAGTCACGTGCACTTTCTCCAGGGCGGGTTGGCGTTGGGATCGGTGCAATTGCGTGAAGCGAATACTCGCGAAGAATTCGTGAATCGCATTCGTGATTTTGCAGAGAATGCCAAACCCGGCACATGGATTGAACGCGGCGACTGGGATCACGAGTTGTGGGGAGGTGAACTGCCAACGCATGAATGGATAGATGCAGTCACGCCAGACAACCCGGTTTGGATTAATCGACTTGATGGGCACACCGCGCTTGCGAATTCGCGCGCGTTGCAGTTGTCAGGTGTGTCGCGAAGTACCGCTGACGTTGATGGCGGCAGCATTGTGCGTGATGCGAGTGGTAATCC
Organism: Gemmatimonadaceae bacterium; assembly: GCA_040004455.1. Taxonomy (GTDB): domain Bacteria; phylum Gemmatimonadota; class Gemmatimonadetes; order Gemmatimonadales; family Gemmatimonadaceae; genus Gemmatimonas. The sequence continues at coordinate 8,475 of JBDUAX010000007.1, read as the reverse complement.
GACTGGGATTCTCAAAGACAATGCGATGGCCCTGATTGCCAACGCAATTCCTGCCTGCACAGATGCCGCATGGGACGAGGCACTCAATGCGGCGATGCTTTATGTCGCGCAGCAAGGTGTGACCAGCGTACATAACATGGGCACATGGGAGGAACTTGCAGTTTTCCGGCGCGCGCATGCGATGAACAGACTTCGCACGCGATTGTACGCAGCCGTGCCGCTACCAGGTTGGAAGCGTTTGCGCGATGATATTCGCGAGAACGGACAAGGTGACCATTGGCTAAAGATCGGCGCGCTGAAAGCATTCGTTGACGGGTCGCTCGGCTCACACACTGCCGCGATGTTTGAAGAGTACGATGACGCACCAGGGAACACTGGATTGTTGGTCAACGACACCGAGCAGTTGTTTGAATGGACGCGCGACGCCGATGCCGCGGGATTGCAGGTTGTGGTGCATGCGATCGGCGATCGTGCTAACCGAATTCAGTTGGACATATTTGAACGCGCTGCCAATGCAAATGGGGTGCGTGACCGGCGGTTTCGCATTGAGCACGCGCAGCATCTCGCGGCGAGCGATATTGCGCGCTTTGGAACGCTGGGTGTCATTGCCAGCGTGCAGCCGTATCATGCGATTGACGATGGGCGCTGGGCGGAACGGGTCATTGGTGCCGAGCGCGTGAAGCGCACGTACGCATTCAATTCGCTGCAAAAGAGCGGTGCGACACTGGCGTTTGGCAGTGATTGGTTTGTGGCGCCGCCAAAGCCGCTGCTGGGCATTTACGCGGCGGTGACAAGACGTACGCTGGACGGAAGGAATCCTGCGGGGTGGGTGCCGACCGAAAGGGTGACTGTCGAGCAGGCCCTGCGTGCCTACACGATGGGTGCGGCGACGTCGGGATTTCAGGAGCGCGAGATTGGGTCGATTGCGGTTGGGAAACTTGCGGACTTGGTGATGATCGATCGGGACATTACGCGGATAGCACCGGAGGAGATTGAGCACGCGAGCGTCACGATGACGATAATCGGAGGGAATGTTGTGTTCGAAATCTGACGTTCTCAGCTGTATCAAAATGCCGAGCTTGGTTGAGCTTTTTGGAGCCGCCGTTCCGGCTGTATTGCGGAACGGACTCAAAGACGTAAAATCTTGAGCGTGGTTCCACCCTTACCAGGACGGTACAGAATGAATTTGCTCAAATCGCGGAGGCGCATCGGTCAGTTCTCGACTGCTGCGCTGCTCGCTGCGATGACGACAACACCAGTCGCCGCGCAAACAAACACCTTCAACAATGGCTCGTTGGTGAACTCGCCGGCGTTGACGGGGTTTGCGACGCTCGGAAATCAGATGGGCGGTATGCTGGTTACATGGACGTTCGCGACAGGCGGTGGCGGGTCCGGTGCGTGGGGAGACATTGGCGGCGGAAATTGGGGCGTGAGCAGCAACGGCTTCTCGGTCAGCCTTGGCGCTACCACAAACAGCTTTGCCAACACGTGGACGCTTAACAACTTTACTGGCGGTCGGCTCGCTTCGGTGCGATTTAACGGGGCGCCCGGTAGAACTCTGTTCGATTGCGATTGGAATGCCGGGTTGTTCTGTAACAACAGCGGTAACACAAGTGCTCTGGAAGGCACCACTGGGTCCGCAAACGGTTACTCGTTGGCCACGATTGCTGGTGGCAGCTACACCGGAGCGGTGGTCGGAGCGTATTCCAATCGCGTCGGCCTGGCGGGTAGTCAACCGATTGGTGATCTCTACGAACAATTGCAGATCAATTTCTCGGATACGATTGCTTCGCAGGGAACGTATCTGTTCGCGTTGGATACCGACAACTCGGATTTCAACCAACCACCACCAATAGTGACGGCGTCGCCGGAACCAGCGACGTACGTGCTGATGGGATTGGGCTTGTTGGCGATGGGGGTCGCGAAGCGTCGCCGTCGCGCGTAGAACAAAGAACTCCGAATTGCCAAAGCTGGCAGCCTACCGCGTTAAGTGCCTTGGCTGTCAGCTTTGATGTTTTGTGCGAATTCGATTCACGAAACGATTATTTGTGCCATACTGCATCTGAATAATTTGTGAATGCTCATGGTTTGCCGGTGTGCAGTAGATTGTGAATCGGGACGCGGTTCGCGCGCCTTCAACACATGCCGCAAGGAAAAAGCGTGCGACGAGTTCTTGCATTACTCGCAGTCGCGATGATCGTTTGGATTGTTCTTCGGCGCGGATCAACGTTAACGCCGATGAACGGCGGTGCGCTCGCGAAAGTTGCAACGGGCGTGCAAAGCGTGCCAACGTCGCCGGCGTTGCGATCGAGTGCAACACCCGGTGCCTTGGCAAACTCCGGGCAGTTCGCGACGAACGGAACGAGCACTGAGCGCATATCGCCCGCGAACTCCGAGAAAGGGTTTCGTGATCGCGCACATCTCGACGAACATTTTGCGAAGCATGGCGCCGAATTTGCTGGGTTGAACAAGGCGCAGTATCTGGGGATGGCGCAAAGATTGCGCGATGCACCAGCCGGGGGCGAGATACTCGAAATCGTGCGATCGGGTGATGGGGTGGTGTCGCGCTTTGACAAGCGGAGTGGCGCGTTTCTCGCGTTTGATCGCGATGGCACGATTCGTACGTTCTTCAAACCGAACGATGGCGAGAGATACTTTCGTCGTCAGGCGAACAGGACGCCGTCGCAATGAATGCGCATTCAGAAGCACTGCGCGAAATGGTGAAGCGCTGGACGCAGATTGTGGCTGACGTTGGGCGCGGATACGCGCTCACGTTTGATGACTACCTCAACGATCTTGATCTACGGCGGCAGATTGATCAGCGGCTTTGGGAACTTGAACTGGGCGAAACAAATGTCGATGAGGGGATAAGAGAGGTGCTTGCTGATGTCGATGAAACATTTCGCGAGGTGACGGTTGCGATGGAAGAGAATGTCTGGGGTGATGAGAATGCGCGTGACGAAGGTTGGAGCGCAGAGCGGGAGTGGTTCTATTACCGGATGCCGATTGAGCGGCCGAAAGGGTGGTAGAGCGCGAAATTGGCGGGGAGAGGAGGGCAGTGAGTATCGATGAACCGCAACAGCGAGCTGATTAGCTGGCTGAGTTGCTGAGTGCTGTTTGACCTGTTGAGCGACTTCGATTTGCCCCAAAAATAATAAAACCAAAGGGGCCAGCTAAGAGCTTAGGTAGCTTTTGGCCGGGAGCTCTTGCTGACAGCTGATGTGTACTTATTTGAGCCGACGCGCGATGTCGAAACGGCCACGTGAGATGGAATCCCGCTGCTCGTGGTGACGTGTAGACACTAATCAGGACGCGACACACCGAGCTCAGAACACAGAACACAGAACACAGAACACAGAACACAGAACACAGAACACAGAATCCAAAATGCGAAACACGGAATAAAAAACACAAAACGCGAGACTAACCGCTGAGCACTCATTCCAGTGCACGCCTACGCCAAAATGCAGCTCGCAAAAAATTTTGCTGCAATCCATACGGTGATGGCGTCATCACTGCGGGCTGTTATCACGAGCAAAACTGGCTACCAGCAAGAGCTCCCGGCTAACAGCTGTCCAAGCTTTCAGCTGGCACCTTCAGTTTTATTATTTTTGGGGCCCATCGAAGTCGCGCAACAAGTCGAACAGCACTCAGCAAATCAGCCAGCCAATCAGCTCGCCGTTGCAGTCCCCTCGAGCTTCACCTCACAAAACCAAAACGGCGACCATCTCTCGATGACCGCCGTTTTCCCATGCTCAAGTCAGCCTACGTAAACTTCGGGCGATTCTTCATAATGTCCGTGTGAATCTGATACTGATGCGCGACCGACAGAATTTTGTCGTCATTGTACAACGCCCCAATAATCGTTGCACAAACGGGCTGCGGGTTAAGCGCGGGCGCCGGCGTTGCTGGCGCCGCGCCACCGCGTCCTCCGCCGCCAAACACCTGCGGTACATCGAACTTCGATTGCACGACCGCGCACGGATGTCCGGTCTGCGCATTCTGCCCGACGTCCCCGCTCGGGCTCGCGATGAACATGTCGAGATCCTTCATGAACTCCCCCCACGCTTGTACCATCATCAAACGACGACGCTGACCGTTGATGAAATCGAACGCGCGAATTGTACGTCCGCCAACAAAACGCGGATTCCAATCGGCCGGCGCCATCGGATTCGCGCCCGCACCACCACCACCACCCGTACCACCACCGCCGCCGCCGCCGCCGCCGCCGCGCCCGCCACCAGCACCCAGTTCTGGCAACGCGTTCAAATCCAATCCGGTTTCCTTCGCCTTGCGTTGCACGTAGGTGTCAAATGCAGATGCGTACTCCGCATTCAGGCCACCCCCCGCCATCTGTGGACGCGGTCCGATGGTTTTCGGATTCATTCCCAACTCTTTCAGCTTCGCGACGAATTCCTCCGGTGCCCCGCGTCGCGCGGGTCGTCCGCCTTCTGCGGGCGTGCCCGGATCAACACCAATACGCAATGCCGCGAGCTTGATGTTCGGATCGAAGTGAAACGGCATCGTGATTGTGGACGGATCCTTCTCATCCGCACCATGCACAGCATTGAACACCATCGCTGCGTCTGCAACGGTGCGTGTAATAGGCCCCACACGATCCTGACTCCACGACAACACCATGCCACCCGCGCGACTCACCCGACCAAACGTCGGGCGCAACGCGCTGTCGCCACACACCGTAGCAGGCGACACAATTGAACCGGAAGTCTCTGTTCCAATACCGAACGCGACGCACCCTGCGGCCGTTGCCGACGCGGGACCTGCCGAAGATCCGCTCGAACCTTGAGTGATATTCCACGGATTGTTTGTGCGACCACCGTACCACCAATCGTTTTGCGCAAACAAGCCGGTTGAAAGCTTTGCAATCAACACTGCGCCTGCATCACGCAAACGCACGACGATGTCGGCGTCTTCATCAATAATGCGATCCTTGAAATCCGCAGCGCCCCACGTTGTTGGCACGCCCTTGGTGTTGAACAAATCCTTTACGCCATAGGGTATTCCGTGCAGCGGTCCACGCCATTTGCCAGCGGCGATTTCAGCGTCAGCTTTGGCTGCTTCCACCATCCCCTGCGTTTCCATGATCGTCACTGCGCACAACAGCACCGGATTGTATTTCTTCAAGCGGTCGAGATAAATCTTCGTCAGCCGCGTTGACGTGAGCTTTTTCTCCTTGATCAACGCCGACAATTTGTAGGCCGGCAAGAACGCGAGATCTTCATCAGACGTCGGCATTGCGCCGTCGAACTTGTCGATTTTGAACGTGGCGCGCTCAAATGCAGCAACGCCTTGTTCCTTGTACGTCTTTGCAAGCAACGCGCCCGTACCACCAGGATACGGCATGAATTGCTCAGCCGGCGCTTCGCCGTTGCCAAGTGGTGATGGCGGCGTTTGCTGTGGCGGCTGGAATGCCGCTGGTGCGCCAGCGGATCCCGCGCCGGCAGCACCAGCTTGTGCGCGCGCAACTGCCGCGGAGCCAAACGTTGTTGCGGCAGCTGCGACCAGCGAACGAAATACAAATTCGCGCCGGTCAACACCGGTGTGATACTCCGCCTCCTGCGCGACGCTTTCCAAATCGATTTGCGTTTGATGCAGGATCTCTTCTGGATTTTCCATGTTACATCACGCCCGTTTTCGTTGGACGCTCGTAACCTTCGCTCAACGCGTTCAACAACAACTTGAACGTGCCGTGCGGTTGCGCGCGGAAAAGAATTTCCGGGCCGAACATATACAAGTTGCCGGTGCCAACTTTCGCTTCGGCAATTGATACGCCCCCCTTCAAGTACGATTGACCCCACGCCCAACCGCTCTTGAGTGGCGCGTCGCTATCAAAGGTTGCAAGGGCGCGAAGACCCTTCGCTGCTGCATCCGGGCCGAACTTCATCACAGGACTGTTGTCGAACATGACGATGGTGCGCGCCGGCATACCAGCCGTAACAGTGGCGGACGTATCCATCTTCACTTCAAGCAAGGAACCCGGGATGTAGTACTTCTCACGCGCGAGCGGACGCGCACCATCCATCAGAAAATTTTCAACTGGCAAACCAATTGCCTTACCCACGGCAATGCTGCTGCCGATGGTGACAACGCGACCGCCCGCTTCCATGAATTCCTTGAGTTTCGGAATCGTGGTTTCGGCAGTCACGCGACCCAACCGATTGCGGAACTGTGCAGGGGTAAGGGTCGTGTCTGGTGAACCGCCGAAACCACCACCACCTCCACGACCACCCGTGCCATCCGAAAACATTCCGTCGGTCATTACGATGACGTCGTACTTCGCGCGCAAACCACCTTTGTCGAGTTCCTGCGGATACACCGTCGTGAACGGGAATTCGAATTGCTCCATCACGAGACGCGTCCAACCACTCGGCATATTGCCGCCGTAACGATCAACCAGTGCCACGCGCATTGGCTTTACACGTTGCGCCGCCGCGGGCTTCGTGCTTGCAGGCATGAATGACACGCCCAGGTCCTTCGCCGATTGCTGCACAACTTTTTCAGCAGCAGCACCCGACGGAATGAACCACGTTCCAGCGGGATACGTCGTACCGCCGTCCGAGAATCCGTTCGGAACGCGATACGCCATTGCACCAGCTTTCGCGAGGCGGTTGGAAACTGTTGCCGCATCGTTCACTTCCGGACGGATGTAGTAGCCCGCTTTTGCTTTCGCGACGATCGTTGCCGGAACCGGCGAAACGATGTCGGCCTTTACGCGCTCAAAGGGGCCGTCGAATGCATCGAGGACGCGATCGTACTGCACTCCCATTTGCATCGCGAGCGTCCAACCAGCGTTGTCGTAAGGCGGCGTCGGCGCCGCGCCCGGAAACTTGAAGTCGTCCGGGTGATCCTGCGGCTCAAACATGTCGAGCACGTGCGGACGAAACGCCTGTGCCGTTTTCACGACCCACGAATTCGTCGGATACTGTTTGCCCGCAACAGTGAATGGCGCAGTTGCGCGCATGAACTGAATGCCACTCTTCTGCAACGCCTGCACAAACTTTGTGGCGGTTGCGAAATCGGGTTGCGCTGCGCTCATGATGTAGCCGCGCGGTTCGCGCTCGTCGGGGCGATGCAGCATGAGGTAGTACTTGTTTTGCGTGCCGATGCCGGCAGTAGAGGCACCGCCACGTCCACCGCCACCACCGCCACCGCCACCGCCACCGCCACCGCCACCACCGGCGCCACGTCCGCCGCGCCCACCCGCACCATCGGCCGTCATGGCTTTATCGACTTCGGCCATGTGACGCGGCGTGATGATCCACGTGTCTTTGCTGCCCATTGCGATTTCGTCGCGACCCATCTGCCAGCGATTGAACAACCAGAATTCCTTGTTGCGTGATGCATCATCGAGCACGGCGCGGTTGGCTGTAATCGAGTAGTCGATTGACTGGCGGAAGTGCCATTCCTGCGGCGTGATCGGCATCGGCAAGTCGGCCGTGCGCATTGCCATACCCGCAACAAACGGAATGCTCGATGGCGTTGGGCTGCCAATCGATTCCGTCAACAAGCCAACGATGTTGTGAAAGTACGCAACCGTGCGAACGCCGCCATTCCACCACGTTGAATAGCTCGAACCTGAACGCATGGTAGTGCCGCCTTTGCCTTCCGCAATCATGCGCGAATGCAACGCGCTTCCCAAACGATCGATACCCGTGATAATGCCGTCGTGGAAGTTGTAGTTGGCCGGGTCGCGAAACGGCGGCGCAAACATCACGGTGCCCGCTGGGCCAGTCTGGTGATGGTTATACAGAATTTGCGGATGCCATTCCATGAACGCGACGCGACTCATGTTGGTCGTTTCTTTCAATGCATTCATGAACGAATCGCGATTGTCATCGTGTCCGGCGTACTTGTTGTACAAATCCGGAATGTTCATGTTGCGGCGCAATTTGTCCGTCTCGTGCATGTACCAGTTGCTCACGAGTTCCATGCCATCCGGGTTCGCGTGCACAAGCAGGATGATACAATTGTCGCGGAAGCGCGTTGTCTCCTCGTCGTTCATGCTGGAGAACTGCCAGAGATCTTCGATGAGCTGTTGGGCGCCGAGTACTTCAGTGGCGTGCAGGCCGCCGTCGATCCAGACGATGGTTTTGCCTTCTTTCGCCAGGCGTTTCGCTTCGACGGAGTCAACGCCTTCCGCCAACGCGAGCTTGCGCGAAATCTCTTTGTATTTCGCAAGGTTCTTCATGTTCTCCGGGCTCGTCACAATCGCCATGACTTGTGGGCGCCCTTCGGACGTGAAGCCGATAGTGTCGAGCTTCACGCGGTCGGGTGCGTCTTTCGCGACCTTGATGAAGTACTCGTGGAGTTTGGTGTAGTTCGGCAGCTCGTAGTCCGCGCCGATATCGAACCCAAAAAATTCCTTGGGTGAGGTGATCTTGCCCTGTGCGTGGAGCAGGCAAGGGGCTGTCGCCAATGCGACAGCGAGCGGACCGGCCAATAGGTGGCGCAGAT
>JBDUAX010000213.1:0-7725 GCA_040004455.1 Gemmatimonadaceae bacterium | reverse complement strand
ATCACTTCGCGCGTGTTTCCAACACAATCACTCGATCAACGGTCGCAGCGCTCGCACTCGGTAGCGTCAGTGCAATACCCGTTGCTGTTTGCGTGAACGCAACCTTCGCTCCTCCGTCAAGCATTGACGCCTTCGTCACACGCGCGCCGAAATCCGCGAGCGAAAGCGACGCGTCGGCATAATCGAGAACATGCACATAGACAGTGTTGCCACGCCGAGTGGTTGCTCCCCACTTCTGGGGTGCAATGGGTCCGCCTCGTGTTCCATAAATTGATTTGCCGAACGTGTTCATCCAGGTGCCGAGTGCGCGCAGTCGTTCAGCCGCCTCATCCTGAATTGTGCCGTCAGGTTTCGGGCCGATGTTTAGCAACAGATTTGCATCACTACCGGCCGCGCGAACCAGATAACCGATCAGCTCGCGCGTCGATTTGAATTTCCTGTCGGTGCTGTTGAAACCCCATGATGTATTCATGGTCAGCGCCGTTTCGAGCGGCAATGCGCCGATTTCGCGCGTGTTGAACCCCGCGGTGTTCGCTCCGGGCAAATCCTGTTCGAACGTTTGCACATCTTCGCCAGGCAGTGGTGCCCTATGATGATTGGGAACGATCAGCGCTTTTGGCTGCAAGCGATGAATGAGCGCGTACGTTTTTTCGAGTCGCCAATTCGCGTCGGGCTTATCCCACATGCCATCAAACCAGATTCCGCCAATTGCACCGTATTTCGTCAGCAACTCTTCAAGTTGACTGTCAACGAAATCGAGATAACGATTCCAATCACCAGCTTCCGCGCGACCAGTTGAATGGCCCGTGCGACCCAGTGGGAAGTAGTCGGTGTTGTGCCAATCGAGTTGCGAATAGTAAAAGAAAAGCTGAATGCCTTGACGGTGACATTCGTCGGCGAGTTCCTTAAGCGGATCGCGCTTGAAACGTGTGAAGTCAACAATGTTATACGACGTGGCTTTCGTGGCGAACATCGAAAATCCGTCATGATGCCGCGACGTAATGGTGATGTATTTAACGCCAGCCGATTTCGCCAAGCCCACCCATTCGCGCGCATTGAACTGCGCCGGGTTGAATGTCGCGGCGAGCGGCTCGTAATTGCTTACAGTCATCTTGGTATTCTCCATCACCCACTCGCCTTTCCCAAGCTGACTGTACACGCCCCAATGAATGAACATTCCGAACTTTGCGTCGCGATATGCTTCGCGCGCGGCCAAACGTTCAGATGGTACTATCAACGGCGCTTGACTCTGGAGGGGAGTGGACACAAGCAGCGTCGCAAATGCTGGCGCGAGCGTGAGGAGTTGGCACAGGTTAGTCCGAGTCACGCGACGACCTTCCTTTGAAAGAGTGCGACCTGCTCGCCTGGTACAATTTTCGGCGCCCGTGCTGCGCGCTGGCCGGCGTGCTCTTCGCGCTGGCGCTCTCCATCTGCGCGCCGTAGTTTGGGACAGCGCCGAAGCTAACTCGGCAATCGCAGGTTGCGCGAATGTAACTGCGCGCGTCTTAAATGGAGTGAGCTACAGAAGCAGAATTGATAGCGTCCTGAACGATTTTCCCTTATCGCCCCGAGTGCTCGCATGTCGATTCGATCACGATTTGCCTTCCTCGCACTTTCGCCAATTCTGGTGGTCGCTGCGTGCTCGGGTTCAAGCGCCGACAACTCGCCGCTCATTTCCACCGCGTTTGGTGCGACGAGTGACGCGAACACAGTGACAGGCAGTATGACTCTGCTAACAGGCAGTTGTCCGACTCTGACCTTCGCACTCGAACGACGCACGGTCAAAACCGACGGCAGCACCTCCTTTGATGACGCCGGATGTGTTGCGCTCAAGAACGGCGTTCGAGTCGAAGTCGCCGGCACCACGCAATCGGATGGAACTCTCAAGGCGAGCCGAGTGCGTGTCGTCGTTGGGGCGTCTCCGTTGCCGCCACCTCCGGCGCCGCCAACTATTGTGAGCGTGAGTGGAATAGCGGCCAGTCTCGCCGGCGCTTGTCCCACCATTTCGTTTACCCTGGAAAACCGTCTCATTAAAGCGGATGTGGCAACAGCCTTCGGAGGCGGCGGTTGCGCTGGCGTTAAAAATGGAGTTCGCATTGAAATTGCAGGCAATCTGCAAACTGACGGCAGCATTAAGGCGTTGAAAGTTGGCATAGTGACGGTCGTCGCACCGCCGCCGGCTCCTGTACCCACAACGACTATTTCCGTAAGCGGTGCGGTAAAGAACTTGAGCGGCATCTGTCCAACAATCGGGTTCACGCTGGAAAACAGATCGATCAAAACCAATGCATCGACTGCATTTGGTAATGGCGGTTGTACGTCAATCAAGAACGATGTACGTGTTGAGATTACAGGAAACGTTCAGGCAGATAACAGCGTGCTGGCACTAAAAGCGGGAGCTATTCCCACGACAACGACCCAGCCTCCGCCCGTTGTTCCGCCGCCCGCACCCACGGTGACATCGATTAGCGGAAACATCAGCGCCCTCACTGGAGCCTGCCCGCAATTGATCATTGCGATTGGGGAGCGGAAAGCAACAACGGGTGCAGCGACTGCATTTGAGGTAAGAGCGTGCGGCGAACTCGCCGTGGGTTCGTACGTCGAGATAGTTGGACTGGCTGCGTCTACGAGCGCAGCCACCGCGCTAGCAGCAACGAAGGTGACTGGAAGAAAATAGAAATCGCATCGCCGATGCGAGTCGGCCTCCTGCGCATCACGTGACGCTTGGCCACGCTCGGTACGTCCCTAGGGCATCGCTCGGCAGGTGTTTTGCGTACACTCTGCAAGAATGAAATCATCTTTTCAGGTTGCACTGCTCGTGCTCGCGTTCGCCGCCTGCACCCCCGCGCCTCCTCCAGTCCACTACGGCTTCCTCGCCAAACTCGGCAACGACACGGTTTCCATCGAATCTGTGTCCCGCTCCGGCAACACCGTCGTCTCCGACGAGGTCGATCGCTTTCCGCGTGTGCGCACCCGTCACACGGTCATCACTCTGGATTCTACCGGCGCCATCCGAAACCTCGTGATGGACATTGAAACGCCAAGCGAACCGGCGAACGAGCGCAATCGTCACGTCACGGCTGAGGTCACCAATGACACCGTGCATCTCACCAAGAAAGATGAAACCGGCACGAAGAACTATTCATTCGCAACCGGTGGCACGCTCGCGATGGCGCATATCCCGCAGATGTACAGTCTCACCGATTTGTATTTCCAGGCCGCACTGAAACGCGCGGACGCAACCAAGCTCCCTGCCGGCGACAGCATTCACATTCGCCAATTCTACATCGATCGCGAATTCGATCGCTTCCCGTTGCACAGCGGCTACGTCAAACCAACTGGCGTCAACAAAGCCGAGATACAACACGATTGGCTCGCGGGCTACGGTGACGCGACGTTTGACAGCGCGCACAACATGCTCACGTACAACGGGGCGCGTTCGACCTACAAAATTGAAGTCACGCGTTTGACCGACTCCGTTAACGTTGCACCAATCGGCAAACAGTTCGCCGCGCTCGAAGCCAGCAACGGCATGAAGCAGCTCAGCGTGCGCGACACAGTGCGCGCGGCAATTGGCGCGGCCACATTCGTAATCGACTACAGCCGGCCACTCGCGCGCGGTCGCACACTACTTGGCAACATCATTGAGTACAACAACGTGTGGCGCACCGGAGCGAACGCGGCGACGCAATTTACAACGTCAGCACCAACTACCATCGCGGGAATCAAAGTGCCGGCGGGATCGTACACGCTCTGGACATTTCCGCGCGAGAAGAGCGTTGACATCATTATCAATAAGGAAACCGGCCAGTGGGGCACCAGCTATGACCGATCGCACGATCTTGGTGAAAAGCCGATGACTGCGGAAACGGTTGCAACGCCGGTCGAAAAGTTCACGCTTTCAATTGTTGCGACCGATGCGAAGCACGGATCACTCGTGATGGAGTGGGGCACGTTCAGGTGGGCGGCGCCCGTAGTCGTTGACTAGTCGAACTTTGTCTCCAACACCTTCTTCTGTAGCGCCACAAACCTCGCGTCATCCTTCATGCTCCGAAACCAGGGCATATCCCAATTCATTAACGCACGCAGGCTAAACGTCTTCACGCGATACGCCTTCTCCATCCACTCCATCGCTTTGTCGTTGTCTCCAATGGCGGCATAGCTGATTGCCACGAAATCAGGATCCACCCACTGCTTCTTTTCGCGCGCTTCAATTGCGCGAATTACATCCCGTGCTTCCTTCAGTTTGCCCATTTTGCCGTACGTCATTGCCAATCCCCACGACGGCGTTTCAGTCATCTTCTGATAATTGAGAAACGCCGCCACCGCACCGTCGTAACGGCCGAGCAGGTACATGGCCGTACCGGTCGTTGACTCTGCGTTCTGTACCGTGGCGTCGAGCGCGTTCGCAACTGAATCAGCCTTGAGTCCCTCCAGCGCGTTTCCGCCCCACGTTAAAGCGTCCGCGCGCAATCGCGCGGGAAGCGCCGAGAGCGGATCAATCTTCATCAGGCGATCGGCCAAGGCAACGGCGTGCTTTTGATCGCCAGTAATCCAAGCGAATAGGCCGCGCATGAACAATCCATCTGACGAATTGGGATTCATCGCCAAACCATGATCCATCTCGGCGATGCCCACTTCAAAGTCCCAATTGGCCGCGGCTAATTCATATCCGTACAGTACGTGAGCCTCGGGCAGCAAGCTGTCGATTTCCACCGCGCGTTTCGCAGCATTCAGCGCCAACAAGTGGTAGACGTGTGAGTCTTCGAACACATCGGCTTGAATGTCATAACTAAACGCCAAGCCCGCATACGCCTGCGCGTAGTTTGGATCGAGCTTGATCGCCTGCTGATAATACGTCACCGCGCGTTTGAGTCCCGCACTGGTCAGTTTGTTTCTTTCAAATTGGCCATGCAAGACCAAATCGTGCGCTTCGGGATTAATCGTACGACCGGCACGTGTTGATGCGACAGTCTTCGGCGACAACACCACACGCACTTCATTCGCTACCGCGTTGGTGATCGAATCTTCCAGTGCAAAATTGTCTTTGTTAACGGATGTAAATGTCTTCGTCCACATCAACTTTCCGGTCGCGTCGCTCAATTGCATTTGCAAACGCACGCTTTCCTTGCCAGACGTAAGCCTGCCCGTCAACATCATATGCACTTTCAATTCACGAGCTATTTCCTCGGGAGCAGTGTGCTTGCCCTTGAAACGAAACGTCGAGATATCACCGGCAACTTGCAGTTCGGGAATTTTCTTGAGCGCACCGCTTAATTCGCCGGTCATGCCATCGGCGAGATACTCGGTTGTTGAATCGCCGCCAAGATTCTCGATTGGCAAAACAGCCAACGTCATTTCTGAGGCGGTCAGCCCTCTTGACGCGTTGGCCGCGATTGCGGTCGAATTCCTGTTTGCAAACCACGCAACTGTGATTGCAATCAACACAACGGCAATGGCGCCACCTGCAACTGCAGTCCGCCGTGACCATGCAACGGCCGTTGCGCGGTCACGCGTAGGCGCCGCACCGCCGATTTCACCGCTCGTTCCAATCGCATCCAAGGCGCGCACCAATTCTTCCGCACTTTGCGGGCGATCACCTGGGGCTTTCTCCAACGTCTTCATCACCAACTGTGCCAGCGCGGGCGACAACTCTGGGCGCAACTGCGCTATGGTTTGCGGCGCTTCGACAACTTGTGCGGCGAGCATTGCTTGTGCGGTGCGCCCCGCAAATGGCGATTGACCCGTCAGCAACTCATACGCAATCATTCCCCACGAATAGATGTCGGCGCGATGATCAACGTTGGGGTCGGCCGTCGCTTGCTCAGGTGCCATGTACGCCGGTGTGCCCAACGCCAACCCAATGCCCGTCAGTCCTTCAGAAGCATTTCCGGAATCGCTTAGTGCTTTCGCCACGCCAAAGTCTGTAACCATTGCCGAACCGCTCGACAACAAAACGTTGTCGGGTTTCATGTCGCGGTGCACAACGCCGTGCGTATGCGCGTACGACAACGCACTCGCAATCTCGCGCAACATGCGAACTGCATCGTTGATAGAGAGTCTGCCCTCGCGTGCAATTCGTGCGCGCAGCGATTCTCCTTCCACAAACGGCATGGTGAAATACGGAAGTCCGTTTACTTCACCGGCTGCCAATAGTGGAACGATATGCGCATTTTGCAATCGCGCGGCAATAGAGATTTCGCGCTTGAAGCGATCGACCGACAAATGTCCCGCCATTTCACCTGGCAATACTTTCACAACAACTCGTCGACTGAGCCCCGTTTCTGTCGCCACGAACACGCGTGACATTCCGCCGCCGCCGAGTTCCTGTTCGAGCGTGTAGGTGCCGCCGAGGGTTTGTTGAAGTTGGTCGCGAAGATCCATCACGCGCGATAGAAACTGGCGATGCTTCCGCGCCAGCAACACGGCGATCGCATCACGCCTTCGCCAATTCTTTGAGCGCGCTCACAAAAACGTCGAGCTCCTTTGTGGTCGTAAACAATTGCGGCGTTATTCGCGCGCCTTTCACTCCGGCGCTGTTAATCGCCACGGTCCACACCTTGTATTTGTCGAGCAACGCCTTGGACATATCGCCCGGAAGCATGTTCGTAATGCCGACGTTTGCAATGGCACACGAGCGTTCAATTTCTTTCGGCGTATTGAGTTCAATGTTTTTTACATCGCGCACCTTGTCGGTCCAGTAACGCTGCAGAAAGCGCAGACGCGCCTCCTTGCGCTGAATGCCGATGGCGTTGTGAAAATCAATGGCATCGTTAATGGCGAGATCGGTGTGCGCCGGGTGCGTGCCCGTGTGATTCAATTTGCGGATGTCCGTGTCGAGCATGCCAAGATCCGCAAACACCGGCCACAATGACGGGATTTTGTCTTTGCGTACGTACAGCATGCCCGCGCCCAGCGGCGTGCCTAACCATTTGTGCAAACTCGCGCCGTAATAGTCCACACCTAAGTCAGAAATGCGGTAATCGAGTTGGGCAAACGCATGCGCGCCGTCAACCATCACATCGACATTTCGCGCCTTGGCCATCGCCGCAATTTTCCTGATGGGTAAAATGTGTCCAGTGATGTTCACCATATGGCAACACATCAGGAGACGCGTTTTCGGCGTGATCGCGTTTGCGTACACTTGCACAATTTCATCATCATTGGCTGGATGCATCGGCACCGAAATTTCAACTGGCACAATGCCGTAACGACGCGCCGACAATTTGAACATGTCGCGCATGGCGCCGTAGTCCTGTTGCGCCATGATAACTTCGTCACCCGCCTTCCAATCGTAACCGGAAATCACGGTGTCGAGTGATTCAGTCGTATTGCGCGTGATAATCAATTCATCCGCACCACAACCGGCCATCGCTGCCAGGCGCGTTGCAACCGCAACTTTGTCGGGCGCGAGTGTCGTCCGCATGTAATACGACGCTTGATAATTCAGCTCGCGCACTCGCGCGATGAATTTCTCAAGCACCTCCTGCGACTGCATGCTGTAATAGCCATTCTCAAGATTGATGTAGTCGGGCTTGAGACGATACTTGCCACGAAGTGCAGCCCAGAACGCGTCGTCTTCCGCGAGCTCGGCAGGAGAGGCCGTGGCCATGCGAGCGAGCAGACTCTCGGAGAGTACAAAGCCGAATGAGACGCTGGCGGCGGTTTTCAAAAACTCGCGTTTGTTCATGGCGAGACCCGGGGTTGGAAGTTGTCGATAATGTA
>JBDUAX010000622.1:0-2321 GCA_040004455.1 Gemmatimonadaceae bacterium | reverse complement strand
TAGCAGCCAATAAGGGAAAGGGAGACGCCAGCTGATTGGCGAAATGATGTACGCTGCGGCTGCCAGCACGAAAAATTTGTCGATCTTTGACACGCGACTGTCGCTGACAAGCCCCAACAACAAGCGAAAATACGATGGCAGTTGCGTGATGGCGCGCATCACGCTGCGTTTCGCACCAGTGCGCGGACGATTACTCTCGCGATCATCGCGATCGCGCGTATTGCGACGTGCTCCGCGCGCGTTTCGCGGTTCACGCGCATCATCGTCGTCTTTTTCGTTGTCGCGACCGTGACGACCGAAGCCTGTAAACAATCCGCGTTCCGGACGACCAGCTCGGCGCGCTTCGTCGCGTTCACGAGCACGTTTTTCGAGCAGGCGTTCTTTTACTCCTTCTTCGATGCGTTCACGCGCGTCGGTCTGGCGCTGCTGCTTTGCGGCGTCCTTGTCGTCGATGTTGTTGCTCACGCGGCGGCTTCGGGTGGTATGGTAGGAGTTGTAACCGGCTTGTCTTTTTCGGCAGACGAATTCGGCGCTATGACCTGCGTTCCGGTTGGTTGCGCAGGCGCGCTGACTTGATCAACGGCGGTTTTCGCGGCATTCACTACGCCGTTTGCAACCGACATCGTAGACTGCGCGGCACCGTTCAAGGCGTTTCCGATTTTGTTGAACCAACCCATTGTTTCAGAAATGGTTCCGACTGCAATGCCGCCGGATCGCATGGTGTCTTCGACGGTTTCGGCAATACCGCGCAGCATGTTTACTGGTGAAGCAGCGCGCTCGGCGTATTTCGCTTCGAGAAATTCGACATAGTCGAGCACTTGATACAAGCGCTCATCCGATAGTGTGTCGAGTTTGCGCTGAATGCGGTCGCGCACGTATGGATTCACAACATCTCCCGCGCTGGCGTTTGGACGAAGCCCTTTGGGAGCTTCTTGAAATGATCAGCCGCGCCAGCGTTTCCGAACGCCGCGCGCATCAATGTGGCAGTACGGAGTAGGAAATCGCGGGCTGGAGTATACGCCGAGACCGCCGGCGAGCTCCGGATGCATGCGCTCGACCCACTCCACTGCCATCTCTACGCGATACGCGTCAAAAATAGTCAGTTTTCCGTCACCATCTGCATCAATTGCGACATCGGCGGCGTCGCCGTAGAGGTGGCGACTGTCTCGCGCGGAACCTTCGACATCGGCATTGTGGTCGGGGGTCCGGAAACCGCTGTGCACTTCGATTTTGAAATCGATGTGATCGTCGCCACGACGACGGGCCAACTCGCGCATGACAAGTTCGACCTTGTCGAGAACGCGCGGATCGATCGCGGCGTAGCGCGGCCAAACCGTTTGTCTGTCGTGCGTGATGAAATCGCGAACTTTGAGGTGCATGGTGAGCGGGAAATCCATCTCATCCTCGTTCACCTGCGCGAATCCCGATGGTCTTTCCGCGGACTCGTCGTGCGACCATTCAGCCGGATAATGCCCGATGCGATAGCCGTTGAGTGACGATCCCAACTTCAACTCGAACGGGACGGTCACAGCCAGTTTCGGTTCCTTGATGCGCTGTGAAATTCCCTGCCGGGTGACAACAAGTTCGTAAAACCCCGGCTCCAGCGGAACCAGCATAGTGTCACCGACAACCGGACGTTCAACATCGCCACTGCTGTTTTTTGAAACGCGCATCCACTGGTACGTAAATCCGCGCGAATCGCCGTAAATGTCGAGGGGAAATCGCACGGTTTCGCCAGCGCGTGCGAACAGCATCTTCACATCGCCACTGCTGCCAAACGCCGAGGTTCCTGCGTGTACGGTTGGCGTGTGCAGAAAGTTTTTTGGTGCAGAAGTTGCCTGCAATTCAGATGGCGGTTGATACAGCTGGAGCGCAATTAGTGCGACGAGCGTGGCAATTACGCCCGCAATGCGGCGAAGGCCTTTCGAGCTCACAAACTGCTCCAGCGAGCGCGAACACCGCGCACATCGATATGCACGAACGGGCCGTGAGCAGACGTTGCCCGATAAATACCGATGCCGCCCACCAGGTCGGGATGCGCCGATTCAACTCGTTCCGCAGCGGTGGCCAACAGTTTTGCATCCTTCGAATCAACCCGACCGTCGTGATTGATATCGCTCATCCAATCACGCGCACCATTCACAACGTACACATCGGCCGCGTCGCCAAATTGATGACGACTGTCCTGGGCGCGTCCTCCGGCACCAACTCCGGGCTCGTTGTACTGCGGCGTGCGAAAGCCCGACATCACACGCAACTGCTGAACAGGAATGCCCATGCGTCCTAGTTCCGCAATTACCAATTCGAGTTTGTCGAGCAAC
>JBDUAX010000212.1:0-7742 GCA_040004455.1 Gemmatimonadaceae bacterium | reverse complement strand
CGTGGAACGTGTACAGTTTCCGAAAAATTATTCGCTCGCGGGATTTGGAGAGAATGGTGTTTTGTACGTGGTGCGAGTTGATGGACGAAAGGGAATTCTCGAGCGCACGACGGTTAAGTAGCATCGCAGCACGCGTGTCAGTGCGTCTTCCCAAACGAGCTGTCATACTTGCCCGTTGCCAGCTCCGCGTTGAACGCCTTCCCAATGCGCGCAATGAGATCGGTGCTGGGGCCTTCGTCGGACATGGTAACCATTACGTATTCAGTTCCGCCGGTGCTCGACACAGCCAGTTTTCGACCTGCAATGTGAATTGGATACGTGTAGTCATCTTCGGCCACTGAATCGCGTTGCGCTTTGAATTCGGCAATGAGCATGCCAATCAACGCCATGCGAATAACTTGGCCACCTTCGGGGATGCGGTAAGTTGGTCGGCCCATTGTGTCGATATCGATTGTGCCGGAATAGGGAAGCGGTATGAAGTTTGCGCGCTCAACGAGTATGTCTTTCCCCGAACGGTCATGCTCCCACTTGAAGTGATGAAGCAACCACTCTGGTGTGAGTTGGACAAATTCGGAGTAGTGCATGCGCGCGCGATTTATCGGGAGCGACGTAACGGTGTTGTTCGCGACATTGGTGACAACGAATATGGGTAGCGAACTGTTCGTTGCACTCTGATAGTCCAGCATGAATCGAACGAAGCTTCCTCCGTCGGGGGAGAATCCAATGGGTGGTACAACCTGAATGGCCGATGCGTCCGATTTTGCGGTGTAGGGACGCACTGTCAACGGACCGACATCAAGCACCGCGCCTTTAAACAGCAGCGTCGTACTGTTCGCAAACGTTTGGCGATCCACTCGACCCTTTGGCAGGCGTCGCGAGTCGGATATGCGAATGCCGATCGCGTTTGGCGACAGCTCTTCCGCACTGCACGAATCCGCAACGCGTTGTTGGCGAAGCGTACCGTTGTCATCAATCAATAGAGCGCAATGCGACGCACCTTCCGATGAATTCACCAGGAGCATTAGCGTTGTTTGCGGTCTCGAAAGTTGCGCGATCATGCCGACGCCCACGTCGGTGGTCACGTTCTGAGCCGAATCCAGCGCGTACGCAACCGGCTTGCCATTGTAGCGAATGTGAAACGATGCGTTGGGGTCGAGCGTGCTCGTTCCGTCGGCCGGGTCGTACATGTAACCACTTGCGGTCGCATCCACTTCAAACAGGCCCACGCGTTCCGTGCGAATCGGCAATGATCCCTTCTGCACGCGCGTTCGATATGTAACGCCTTTGGTGCGCGTTGGCCCGTCCTTTCCATCTTTCGGATACCAGTCGGTCCATTCGAAATCCTTTTTCGATGGGCGCGATGGCAATTGAATGATGAAACCGTTGTGCTCTTTGTCGTTGAGCGCAATGTCCAGCGACGGTATTCCGCGTTCCGTGAAAATTTCCACGGCGCCTGTTACCGTCCACATGCCATCGATTTTTATTGCGTCCTCCTTCCACAGCGCGCCGCGTTTCGAAATGCGCTCGACGTTCCCCCTCGTGTTGGAGCCGAGTTTGAGATAGGAAATACCTGGTGCGTTCGCGGGGGATTCAACCCGTGTGCTTGGCCAGCGTGATTCGACCATGAGCATCAGGTTTTCACCGTCAATTGTTGGTGGGACATCGGCCATGAGTCGGCCAGTCACACCAACTATTCCAACCAGTGCAAGCATTAAAAAAACGGAGGAGCCCAGCGCTTTTAGAATGCTCGGCGCATTGCCTGCAGCGACAACGCGCGATACGATCAGGCCAAGAATGAGACCAACGATCAGTGCCAGAAACCCCATCATGACAACCCAATAACTGGAACCGCCTTCGAACGACGAGATGCGATACCACCGCACCGCCTGGTCGGCTACGTACACGCTGGCCATCGCACCGATGGCCGCCGTGATAATTGCAGTGATGATTGTGCCGGTCCAGCTCATATCGCCTTGGTCGGAGTGGGTGATGGAATTGCGAGCCGTGCAGCTAGCTATGTGCGCACAGTAATCACTTCGATTTCCATGGAGCGCAAGACGCGTCACCCCAGTTGACTCACTCAACCGCAAACGGATTCCGATGAACACACAACGACGCGTCGTTCTTTCTTTATCAGTATTCACCGCACTGATAGTGGCCGAACGCGCACTGGCAGCAGTTGTTGCGCGCCTTGCGCCGGTTCCTTCGTATCAAGTTGATCCTTTCTGGCCGAAACTTCCGAAGCAATGGGCGCTGGGGCAAGTTGCGGGTGTCGCTGTCGACGCACACGACAACGTGTGGATTATTCAACGGCCGTGGTCGCTCACGAACGAAGAAGTCGCGGGCAACGTTGATGCCGTTTGTTGCACTGCTGCTCCTCCCGTCATGGAGTTCACCTCCGACGGCGCGTATGTAAAAGGCTGGGGCGGACCGGGCGAGGGATACGAGTGGCCCGCAGACGAACACGGCATTCACATTGATTACAAAGGCAACGTGTGGCTCTCGTCGGCTGGTGGTCCGCGTCTCCCGCAGAAAACTGAAAACCAATTGTTGAAGTTCACGCAGGACGGAAAATTCCTGATGCAGATCGGACATCGTGGGGCGAGCAAAGGCAGTCTCGACACTGCGAATTTCAATAATGCCGCCGACATGTACGTGTATCCGCCAACGAATGAACTGTTCGTTGCCGATGGCTACGTGAATCGCCGAGTGGCGGTGTACGACGCTGATGCCGGCACTTTCAAGCGCATGTGGGGCGCGTATGGAAACAAGCCTGATGATGGGGTGTCAAACGCACCACATTACACGGGCGCCGGCTCACCACAGTTCGACATCGTGCACGGTATTCGTGTGTCGCACGATGGACACGTGTATGTTGCCGACCGTTTGAACAATCGCGTGCAGATTTTTTCGATCGCCGGAAAATTCGAACGTGAGTTCTTCATTGAACGAACTACAAAATTGCTTGGCACCGCTTTCTCGATTGCATTCTCACCCGATGCGGCCGAGCAATTCATGTACGTCGCCGACGCGGGCAATGGTGAGATTCACATTTTCGATCGGCAAACGTTGCAGGAAGTGAGCAAGTTTGGACGCATTGGCCGGTACGCCGGTCAGTTTGTGTTTCTGCACAATGTTGCTGTCGATTCGCATGGCAACGTCTATACCGCAGAAGTGGGTGGCGGACGCCGCGTGCAGAAGTTTGTGCGGAAGTAATTGATATGCTGAATAGCGATTGCGACAATTGATCGAGAAAAACTGTAAAAGAAGATTATTGAGCAGTTTCGCCGAGGGTCCACCGCGTGGTTGACTTCGGCAGCGGCCTATGTCTACTTTGTAATGCAAAGTGAGCTCCCCCGGAGGCGTTGATGGCTGGTCTTGGTCGAATCATTCGAGGTGCAATCGGCACAGGGCTGACCTTCGCAGTTGGAGTCGGCGCGGCCGTCACGGCAATCGGCACGGCTACAGTGCTATTTGGAAACAATTCATTCGAAGAAACGTTCAGAGCGGCGGGAAAATTTACTGTTGTGTCATTCATACTTGGCGTCGCCTTTTCCGGCATGCTCGCGATCAGTGCGCGCAGGGGTTGGTTAGCGAAGTTGACCGTTGCGCGTGTTGCGATTGTGGGCGCGAGTGCGGGACTGCTCTATTTCCTGCTCATTTCGCTGAATGCGTACAAAGTGTGGTCCGTGCAAACTGCAGTTATGAATTTTATTTTGCTTACGGTGCTTGGTGCAGGAGCTGCTACTGCTACGCTCTTTCTCGCGAGGCTGGGTCGGGGCGAACTCAATGCGGGAATGAAAAACAGTCTCGATTCCGCAGCGGAACCACGCGCGTTGAACGAAGGACCAGGCATCACAACGACGTTCTCGCGCAAAGAAGTCGCTGAAAAGGAATCGCGTTGACGTCGCGACTCATTGCCCGCGCTGCGTCGCCGCCAGTAGCCGACCCACCTGGCGATTCATGACACAGACTTCAGAATATCCCTCGGCGATCCGCCCCACTGCCTGTTCC
Source organism: Gemmatimonadaceae bacterium (assembly GCA_040004455.1). Classification (GTDB taxonomy): domain Bacteria; phylum Gemmatimonadota; class Gemmatimonadetes; order Gemmatimonadales; family Gemmatimonadaceae; genus Gemmatimonas. The sequence goes on along the minus strand of JBDUAX010000212.1, from coordinate 3,728 downwards.
ACGCTCTCCGCAATTGAAGGTCCGAGCGAAATCCAGCGACTTCCGCTGCACGCGTAACACTTGTGCCGTGCTCAAGCGCTTGCCTTGCACGTTCGAGCCTGATCGCCTGCAAATATTGCAGCGGCGATACGCGCGCCTGTTCGAGAAACAGTCGCAGCAAATGTCGTTCGGTGGTGTGCCCCGCTTTTGCGAGTGATGCCATGTTCCAGTCGTGCTCGGAATCGTCAATGATTGCGTCCTGCACGCGATGCACTGTCGCATGAAGATGTCCGCGATGCATGCGAAATGGTGATCGCTCCGGATCGCGATCGGATCTTCTGAGATACACCACCATGTCCTCCGCAACACTTGCCGCCAACGCTTCTCCACACTCCTCGGCAATGAGATGCAGTGCGATATCGATTCCCGCTGTAATTCCGGCGCTCGATGCAATCGAGCCGTCCACAACGAACACGCGATTTTCGATCACGATCGCATCGGGCGCAAGTACGCGGAGTGTGTCGAGCAATTCGTGATGCGTAGTACAGCGTCGCCGGCCCAGCAGCCCCGCGCGCGCCGCGAGCAACGTTCCAGAACAAATTGTGACCAGGCGATTCTCTCCGGAATTTTCGTGCAGTGAATTCGCGAGATGCTTGTGCAACCAACGCTCGGTGAACGTGACTGCTGGCGTTGCGTCATTAAGGTGTTCGGTGGGTTGTCCGACAACTACCACCCATGTGTTTTCGCCGAGTTCGGCCGGCAGCGGTTCGAGACCTGCAATTGAAAGTCCGACCGACGTTTCCTGCGTTTCATTCGGCGCAGCAAAGCGCAGCCGAAAACGCGGCGGCAAGTCGCGCATTGCGCGATGCTGATTCGCCAAACGAAATGCCTCGGCGGCACCCGCAATGTCGAGCAGCAGTGAATGCGGCAGAATAACGAATAGAACGTCGATGAGATTGGCGCGTGTAATCATGTGTCCGGAAGTGATCGATAGCTGTCGTTCTCTGATGCGACAAGAAGCAAGGGCATCGGTAGCGTTCGCGAATGAAACTCAAGATCGCATTGTTGCTCGTTCTCGTCTGGCCGTTTTCGGACATCGAACCTCAAGCGCAACGCGATCGTGGACCTGCGCGACTGGGTAATGCCGTTGACCCAGGCATCAAGCCGGGGGACGACTTCTTCGGTTACGCGAACGGCGCGTGGCTCAAGTCGACCGTCATCCCTGCGGGTAAGGATCGCTGGGGGTCTCGCGACGAAGTTGCCGAACTCACGCGAAAGCAAAGCACGGCAATTCTGGACGACGCTCGCACCGCACGCGCTGGATCACTTGCGCGAAAGGTGGCCGACTTTCGTACCGCATTCGCAAGCCAATCGGCCATCGAAGCAAAGGGTGTCGCGCCACTCGCTCCGATGTTCTCCCGCATAGACAACGTCAGCAACAAACTCGCGCTCACTCGCCTGCTCGGCCAAACCATGCACGCTGATGTGGATCCACTCAACATCGGCGTGTACACATCGCTGTCGGTGCTTGGACTTTCCGTGGAGCACAGTATTCATGGCGAGAAAACATATTCCGCATTCCTGCTGCAAGGCGGTCTCGCGCTTGGTGAGGGTGCGCGCGACGCGTATTTGAGCAAAGATGCATTCGCAATTGAGAAGCGCAGTCGTTATCGGACGTACGTCGCTCGTGTATTGACACTCTCGGGTTTCGATAAGGCAGACAGGCGCGCAGAGTCAGTGCTTGCGCTCGAAACGGCGATTGCTGAGACACAGGCAACAGATGTCGCCACGGTCGTCGATCGCAATGCGGACAATCGATGGTCGCGAGCGGACTTCGCGCACGAGGCGCCGGGAATGGATTGGGGCGCATTCTTCGAGGCCGCGGGGCTTGGAAAGCTGCAGACAGTCGTGGCCTGGCAGCCCTCGGCCGTGAAAGGCGTGGCGGCGCTCGTTGGGTCGCAATCACTCGATGCTTGGAAGGATTATCTCCGCTTTCACACCATCAACGAGTACGTCGATGTGTTGCCGGTCGTATTTGCAGAGGCGGCCGCTGGTGTGTCGGGAGGCCATGCTGTGCGCGACGCAAGCCAGCGTAATGAGCGCGCTCTGACGGTTACGCAGTCAACAATGGCGAATGCGATTGGTGAACTCTACGCGAAGCGTTACTTCTCACCAAAGCAAAAGACGCGAGTGAACGCGATCATCGCGAATGTTGTGACGGCGTTTCGTGAGCACGTTGCGCGCGTGACATGGTTGTCCGCTGCCAGTAGAAGAACTGCGCTCACAAAGATTGATCGGCTGTATGTTGGCATTGGATATCCGGACGCGTGGGAGAACTGGGGCGATTTACGAATTGATTCCACGGATGCATTTGGCAATGCACAGCGCATTGGTGAGCGCAATTTGCGACACGCGATAGCCCGACTTGTCAAACCGTATGACCAACACGAATGGACCCTGCCGCCGCAAACGGTTGGCGCGATGCTGATCTTTCAACAGAATGCCTACACATTCACAGCAGCGTTGCTACAGCCACCCAAATACGATTCAACTGCCTCGGATGCCGCGATGTATGGTGCGATTGGCGCGATCATCGGTCACGACATAAGTCACTTTGTGGATGTGTTGGGGGCTGACTATGAGCCTGATGGTCGCACGCATCGTTGGTGGACGGTAGACGACTCAGCGAAATTTGAGGCCGCTGCCGAACCGATTGTGAAGCAGTTTTCGTCGTATCAGCCGCTGCCCGGTATGAACGTTGACGGTCGGCTTACGAGAACGGAGAACGTTGCAGACCTGGCGGGGCTTACTACGGCGTTTGAAGCGTATCGTAAATCAATTGGCGCGAAGGTCACAGACATGAATTACGTACGGATGAATGACCGCAAGTTCTTCATTTCGTTTGCGCAGGCGTTTCGCACGAAGATGAATGAGAAGGCAATGCGTGCGCAGATTGCGAGTGATCACGCGCCGGAGATGTACCGGTTTAGCACCGTGCGCAACATCGATGCGTGGTATGAGGCATTCAATGTCGTGCCGGGACAGAAATTGTATGTTGAGCCCAAGGCGCGCGTGCGCATTTGGTAAAAGGCGGCACGAACTGCAGTCGATATTCGACGTTCTTGATGTGCGATGCGAGCGGGCCACCAGTGCGCGTATGGCACGGGCAGCGAATTTTGCGACTTCCGCAGCGCCGCGTGGGGGAATGCGAGAACCTGATTGACAGTCGTGTAAACGAAAAGTTTGCCTGGACAATTTCACGCCGCGTGATTTGAGTAACGTCTCATCATTGTGCAGTGCTCGGGATCGAGCTCCGGGTCGGGTTTTTCCGCCATTGTCGAATCGCCAGCGTGAAACAACCTTATTGGCGCATTTGCTTCAAGAACTTGCTTCGAAATAGCTGCACACTCGCGCGTTGTTCGTGATGGAATTCAATTGCGCGAAAGCTGAGCACTTGGTTGGGAAAGCACGAACGTTGCTGCACTGCACCCCCGGCGATATTTTTCCGAAATGCGACCTCTTCGTTATTCCATCAACGTCACATTGGACGGGTGCTACGATCATCGCGAAATAATCGCGAATGAGGATCTGCATCGCCACGCGGGATTGGTTGGCGGCCTTCATGGAACCCTTCGCTCGAACCATCGACGCGACCAGGAAGTATGTCGTGTCGAGTACGTTCGACCATGTCGATTGGAACGCGGAGCTCATGCGCGGTGATTTGGAGAATGCCGTTTTGCAGCTCAAGC
>JBDUAX010000211.1:0-7742 GCA_040004455.1 Gemmatimonadaceae bacterium | reverse complement strand
AATCGCCGTATTGCGCAACGCGACTCGACAACACGGAACCGGCAACGAGACCAATTTGCGCCAGCTGCTGTTTGCTCATCGCGGCCACGGTATGCTTGGCCGTGACATGGCCTATTTCGTGGCCCACAACCTCTGCCAACTCCGCTTCACTGTTGATGTGTGACAGCAGTGCACGCGTAACGAAGATGTAGCCGCCGGGATACGCAAATGCGTTCACTGCCGCGTCGTCGAGCAGGTGAAATTCCCAGGGCAGCTCAGGGCGTTCAGATTTCGAAGAAATCTGTTGACCAATGGAGCGCACCATTTGTTGCAGCGCGGCATCCGGATACTCGCCCACGCGCTGCAGATCGCCGGCCGAAGCCTGCTTGCCCATTGCTATTTCCTGCGATTTCGACACCAGCGACAGTTCGCTACGACCAGACACCGGGTTCGTTGCGCACGCGCCAGCCGAAAACACGCCAAGCACTGCAAGCGATCGATTGAAATACACGGTGATTTTCCTCACAAGGAAACTCGATGATCGCGCTTCTGACACGCGGATGTGCTGCACGTTTCAGAACACCCGTACACCGTATCGCGAAAACAGCACCGTTTGCAACCGGGTGTTCCCGAATCCTGCATCGACGGACAACACACTTAATCAGTGTGACACAGCACCTTGTACGTCACACTCTGCGCCGCACGGCGGTTGCCGAACGCCGGCGCCACCGTGCTTCCATTCCGGCGAAAACTCAACCACACGCGATCCGTCAGTTCGAGTGGCGGCAAACCGAATTCAGTCAAGCCAGGGCGTGCAGTTCCAAGAACGTGCTGGACATTTTCACTATTCTTGTACCAGTATGCATCGACAGCATCGTTGAGCGAGTTTTGCACGCGCACACTTCGACTTCCGGTACAAATTTCCTTCGCGTCTCCTTGTGGCCGGTCGTCAGCTGCGTTGACAGGCGCCTTGTGGTGACACGCACCCGACGCAATCAGAAAACCCAGCCACAACGCTGGCAGCGCATGTTGAACCGGACGCGCGCGAAGTTCGTTCATAAGCAGGCGCTTCCCATGTCGATGGATGCTCTATTCAAAATTCCTGAACTTCGCGAATAAGAACTCTGCCCATCGTGAAACACAAGACGACCGGACTGGCCAGGCGCGAGCAGTTGAATTGCGCGATAATACTCTCAAGCCAACGCGCATCTCGACTTCACTTATTCACAAACCCTCACGGTTCTCCGATGCGCTTACTGCATGTCCTTGCCTTCGCGCTGGTTGCGATCATTCCCACCTCGCTTCGCGCCCAGATTCTCCAGGTCGGCAATCTGAACACGCGACAAATCGCGGCCCTCGATCGCTCCAAGACGGTTGTGATACTGCAAGGGGGAATGCTCGAAGAACATGGTCCGTATCTCCCGGCGTTTACCGATGGCATTCTCAGCTCGCGACTCACCACAGCCTTGAGCGCGGGGCTGAATCGGGAGATGCCTGGCTGGACGATTCTCGTTTTCCCTCCAATTTCCGTGGGAAGCTCGGGCTCGAATGAGATTGGTGGCCAATTCGTTTTCCCCGGCACGTACACGGTGCGCCCCTCGGTTCTGCGCGCCGCTTTCATGGACATCGCCAGCGAATTGGGGGAGCAGGGCTTTCGCAAAATCATGGTGGTGCATGTTCACGGTTCACCGCTGCACATCAACGCTATCGATCAGGCGGGAGATTTTTTCCACGATACATATGGCGGCACGATGGTGAATTTGTGGGGACTCCTGCCAGTCCTCGCTGGGTGGGGCGATGCAATGGGCACGCTTCCCGACTCCATGAAGAAGGCCGACGGCGTGTCGCTTCACGCGGGCCTTGATGAGCACAGCATGATGCTCTTTCTCGCACCCAATCTTGTGTCCCCCGATTTTCGTTCGGCCAGGAGTGTCGCTGGAGTGAATTACGACTCTGCCTTCGCCGTTGCCAAACGCACGGGCTGGCCCGGCTATCTGGGCGCGCCGCGCTATGCATCGGCCAAAATCGGAGAAAAAATCTGGACGGGTTTCTCCACGGCCACGGTCAAAACCGCTGTTGAAATTTTGAAAGGAAAAGATCCCGCCGAGTATCAGCGATACATGACGTTCCTGCGGAAGAATCCGCTCTATCAAGGGTGGATTGCTGCGGCCGAAAGTCGCGATTCCGTACTCGGCGCCCGCCAGCGCGCGTGGCTTAATCGTCGCTAGTATTTGCCTGTTAACCGCAACCGACTATGGAAAGGCAATGAAGCGCATCTGGACAATCATCGGTGTACGCGACGTTCGCGAAAGCTTCAAATGGTACCAATCACTCCTCGCGCAACCGGCAACTTCTCCTGGGCACGACTACTTTGGTCAAATCATTGATACGGATGGAACGGTATTGCTCTGCCTTCATGAGTGGGGCGCGCACGAGCATCCAACATTGACGAGCCCGCAGTCCGCAACACCGGGCAATGGACTTCTGTTGTTTTTTCGCGTTGACAATTATGAAGTGTCGCTGACAAACGCGCGCGCACTTGTTGCGCGATTCGAAGAGGAGCCACACCTGAACCCGAACACCAAAACAATGGAGTTCTCACTTCGGGATGCAGACGGATACTTCGTTACAGTCAGCGCCAACTAGAATGCAGCGGCCGGCCGCCTCACTCGCTTTCAAAACCAGCAGCCTCAGAACTTCAGCTCGGTCTTCGACGGGACTTTCAACTGAGTCAGGCTCGGGACAGCCTGTAGTCCCCGACCCCCAAGGGCGTCTGGAACGAGCCCGGCGCTCCCTGAATTTCTGTTTTCTTAGCGAATTGAAGAAACAGCCGTAGACTTCAGGAGGTCATATTGGAACAATCCCGTTTGTTCACCGCTGGAGGCTCCGCTTGAAAAACGATCAACCGCGTCAGCACAATGCACGAAAACCTGCGCGACGGGGCGCAACCAAGGTGATGCAGCTGGTGGCTTTTGTCGCCATGTCGGCAATTGGCATTGCCATTACGCATCAAACCGAGCCGCTCGGGGCACAGGATGACGCGCCGACATTCACGAAAGACGTTGCGCCAATCGTCTATAAGAATTGCACTTCGTGCCACCGCCCGGGCGGCCTTGGTCCGTTCTCATTGCTTGACTACGATAGCGCAAAAGCCAACATCGACGACATGCGCGATGCAGTGCGCGATCGCGTGATGCCGCCGTGGCACGCCGAAGGCCCGCACGGAATGTTCAGCAATGATCGTCGACTATCGGATGCCGATCGTCAAACGATTTTGAGTTGGATTCAGGGTGGCGCCAAGAAGGGAGACAACAAGGAATTGCCGCCCAAACCCGTGTATGCGACTGGTTGGGAAATCGGATCTCCCGATCTCGTCGTGCAGATGCCGGAAGATTTCACAGTGCCCGCGAGCGGAACGATTGAGTATCAGTACTTCCAGATTCCGACCGGCCTCACTGAAGACAAGTGGGTAAAGTCCATCGAATTCAAACCGGGCGCGCGCGAAGTTGTGCATCATGTTTTGGTGTACGCACTCGCACCAGTCGCACCTGCGGCAACACCGGATCCAGCTGCAGTTGCAGCACCAACACCAAACGCGACACCGCGTCAGGCTCCGAAAGCATTGTTCGTGCGCAAACCGCAGTATGATCCGCCGCGAGAACCACCGCGGCAGGACAAGCTGCATGCACCACCGCGTCAACTGGGTGTGCTGATCGGCAGCACGGCACCGGGCACCAACGTGATGACATTCCCCGAAGGCACGGCGCTTCGTTTGCGCGCGGGTACGATGCTCACGTTTCAGATGCACTACACAGCGAAAGGGCACGAGATGCACGATCGCACGGCCGTCGGTTTTAAGTTTGCCACCGAAATGCCCGATGAAGAAATGCGCACGGCTGCGTTCATCAACGGCAGTTTCACATTGCCGGCCGGAGAGAAGGACATTGCGGTTCCATCAGAACTTGAGCCAACCGACACGATAAAAATCTGGGGATTGTTCCCGCACACGCATTTGCGGGGAACACGCTGGAAGTATTCGCTCGTGCAACCCGATGGCTCGTCGGAAGTCGTGCTTGACGTTCCGAAATACGACTTCAATTGGCAAACATACTACTTCTTCGCAAAGCCGCTCAGTCTCGTTCCCGGCGCAGTCCTGAAAGACACCGCCTGGTACGACAACTCGGCCAGGAACAAGTCCAACCCCGACGCAACAAAGGATATTCATTGGGGCGATCAGACGTGGGAGGAAATGCAGTACACAGGCTACATGTTTACGGTGCCGAGTCGTAGGCTGAGGCCGCTGCCGAAGTAGTTCAAAACTTCCAGTGTGAATGTGGTGCTGCACTGCACACTGACAATTGAAACGGGCCGACGCTTGAACTATCAAGCATCGGCCCGTTTTGATTGTGGGCCTACTTCGCCCTGGCCGAAGAACTCGATTTGCCAGTTGGCATACACCTGGGAATTGGCCCGCCGGGTGTGTCCTACGCTGAAACGCGAAGTCCGCCTTTCAAATCTCCGGCCTACAGCGGTTCGGCGGGTGATCCGTTAGCACTCGAGACGGTGCTAAAGAAGCACCCGCGCCTTTGCGTGTACGTTGCGCACGCCGAGTGAAGGAGGGCATCGAGGCGATTAACGGAATGAAGTTCCTGAGCGCAGAGCAGAAAGTTGCAATACTGTGGGGCAACGTGTCGACATTCTTTTCGCGGTAGCTAATGTCCATTTCTAACATGCACCTGCGTGACTACGGCGCCTCGGCGATGTTCTTCATGTTGAGTAACGCTGCTTCAAATTGCTTGCGGCGACGAGCGGCATCGGCATCCTTCGCTGTCTTGTCGGCAAGGTTCGACACGTCGAGCATCAGCGTGTAAATCAACTTCGACGTCGTGGCCGAAATTGGTTTGGCTTCAAGAAAACCGTGATACAAGTTGTAAAATTGGCCTTCTTTCGCCGGTTGCGTGTATCCGTACGAAAGATCGGTTTTCGCCGTGAGTATTTCGAGAACTGCACCGTTGTTGAGTGAACGCACAGACCCAATTTCACCGTTGCCGCTTGTCACCGTACACGGAACTGTGCGTCCCGTCGCAAGCCACTTGCCGAGGTCGCAGTAGGCGCCGACTTTGGCCCAGGTGTCGGCGGCAGATTTGTTGACAACGATCTCCATGCGAATCGTTGTGTACTCCGGCTCGACAATGTTCGCTTGACCTGTGGAAAGAGATAGCGCGACTGCAACAACCGTGGTCTTCATCATGATTGGCAACACAGCGACTCCGTGTTCAGCTTGAATAGTGCGACTGCGTGAGGGTGACGATTGGAAACCGATGCAATGCTTGATCGATATTGTTTGATGTTCGAAATGATAAACGAAACAGCCAGCCTCCGAGAGTAGCGGGTTTTACGTCGCTGGCTTTGCGGCTGTCGCCGTTTTTGCAGCTGGTGCCATTGCTGAGGCGGCCGTGGCGTACCAAGCCTTCACTCCTTCGGTCTGGCACAGGCGGGCTTCTATGCCCTGTCCATCGAGTACGTGCCGTCTTTACACATGCTCATGGCGGCTGCCATCATGGCCGCTGTCGTACGCAGCGCCTAGATTGGCCGAGTGTCTGACTGCCTCCGCCTGAACTCGTGCTCACAATGATGAAATACACACTTCTGTTGTCCGCAGGTGCCGTGTTGGTCACGGCGACCAACGCCGAAACGATCCTCGCGCAGCAGCCCGTGCCCGCAAAACCGTTTTCCGTTGTAGAGACCAGCATCACCGACATGCGAGCGGCGCTTGAGCAACATCGCACTACGTCGCGAGAGATCGTGACGCAGTATCTCGCGCGCATCGCGACGTACGAAGACAAACTGCATGCCGCGATCACCGTGAATCCGCGCGCGCTGATGATTGCTGACTCGCTCGATCGCGAACGTGCGGCCGGACACATTCGTGGACCGATGCACGGCATTCCGGTTGCACTCAAGGACAACATTCACACCACCGACATGCCAACGACCGGCGGCGCGCTTGCGTTTGCCGATCTCGTGCCGCCATACGAAGCAACGCTCACGAAAAATCTTGAAGCGAGTGGCGCAATCATTCTCGCGAAAGCGCAGCTCACCGAACTTGCGAATTGGGTCACGGCGGGAATGCCGGGCAATTACAACGGACTCAATGGCTACGGTTTCAATCCGTGGGATGCGCGTCGCGATCCGCGCGAGGCGAACTTTGATGGGCGCCCAGTGATGAGCACTGGTGGCTCAAGCTCTGGTGCTGGCACGAATGTGAGTTTCTGGGCCGCAAACGTTGGTACTGAAACATCGGGTTCAATTTTGAGTCCGTCCAATCAGAATATGCTCGTGGGCATCAAGCCGACTGTTGGTCGTGTCAGTCGTTACGGCGTGATTCCAATTACGGCTGATCAGGACACGCCTGGCCCAATGGCGCGCTCCGTTACCGACGCCGCGATTTTCTTTGGTGCGCTGGAGGGTGCAACGCCTGATCCGAACGATGCAGCAACGCGTAAATGCACGCCGCCACCGAATCGCGATTACACCAAATTCCTGAACGCGGGTGGACTGAAAGGTGCACGTCTTGGAATTCCGCGCGCGTTTTTTTACGAGGCGTCAGCAGCGGGCGCGAGTGCGCCACGCGGCGGACTGACGGCGGAACAGCGCACCATCATGAACGAGGTGATTGACGTTTTGAAGGCGAAAGGCGCAGTTATTGTCGACCCCGCAGACATTCCGAGCATTACTGCGACGAATCCGGAAGAGAATCTGCTCAACTGGAATCCGTGCAGCGGATTGGACAACGCAAAGGGGCGCGATGGGGGTTGTACAGTCGCATTCAAGTACGGCATGAAGCGCGACTTCAACGCGTGGTTGCACTCACTCGGCCGCAAAGCTCCGGTGAAAACGCTGACTGAGTTGCGTCAGTGGAACATCACGCATCAATCGGCGGGTGCGATCAAGTACGGGCAGCAGAATCTCGACATTTCCGATGAGATGGATACGACGGCCGACAAGTCGCGCTATGAGGCTGATCGCCGAAAAGACATTCTGTTGTCGGCAACCAACGGACTTGATGCGGCGCTCAAGGCAAACAATCTTGATGCGTTGTTATTTCCGGGTGTGTCGAGTGCAAACATCGCAGCGCGCACTGGTTATCCAACCGTGACTGTGCCGTATGGATTTGTGCCGGTTCCGCAGGGGAGTGGTGCGAATGCGTTTCCAGTGGGTTTTAATCCGAAGCCGGTTCCGTTCAACGTGAGTTTTACGGGTACGGCGTGTAGTGAGCCGAAGTTGATTGAATTGGCGTTTGCGTTTGAGCAGGCCACGAAGAAGCGGAGGGCGCCGCCGGGGTTTCCGTGATGACATGAGCCGTCCGAATCAATTGTGGTGTTCCATGCTTCGGGCGGGTCCGATATCAGCGACATCCGTGTGACTGCGGCGATTGCGGCGATTGCGGCGACTGCGCGTGTGTCTTGTTTTTCGACCTCACGATTTTTTTCGCGTGGTAGCAAATTAGGCTGCAGAATTTTCTGCAGCCTAACACGGGGCAGAGTGTTCGCACGATGTTGCAAGTTCATTGTTGTCAGCCGGTTGCGTTTTGTTGGTCGCGAATTCTCCAGCAAACACTGCATTGCTTCTGCAGCCTAACAAGATTTTTGCAGCCTAACATGACCTAATTGTTTAGAGTTCGGCAGGGTAACATGGTGCCTAATACGCGTTAGAAAGGCATGCGTCACCGATCGAAACATGCAACAACATTTTTCTTTTCT
>JBDUAX010000210.1:0-7785 GCA_040004455.1 Gemmatimonadaceae bacterium | reverse complement strand
TTCGAACCATTGAGTTCGACGTGAATGCGTTCACCGTTGATGTCGACGACGTACTTCATGAAATCTCCGGAACAAGGACGCACACCGTTTCCACGTGCGCGGTTTGCGGGAACATGTCGAAGCAACGAATAGCGCTGATGCGCCACGCTGGCATTCGACTCAAGTCGCGAGCCAATGTTGCGGGATCGCAACTGACGTAAACAATGGCCCGAAGTGCGGTGTTCTTTTGCGCGTTCAGCGCCGTTGTCACGCGCCCTTCGAGGCCAACGCGTGGCGGATTCACAACGACTACATCAAACGCGTCAGTAGAACCGAGTACTTCGTCGATAACACCTTCGACAGAAGACGCCATGGCGATTGAGCCTGACGGTAGGGCGCGCTGCAGCAGCGCGACAGCGGACTCATCCCACTCGATGGCTGTAACGCGTACGCCTTGCTCAGCGAGTGCGTTCGAAAGCGCGCCGGTACCCGCGTAGGCATCAACCACGCGCGTTGGTTTGAACGCGTTCACTGATGACAGCACGTGACTGTGCATCGCGCTCGCGAGACTCGCATTCACTTGAACGAACCCAGCCGCCGTCAATTCTGCTTCGGCATTGGGCGATTTGATTTCGACGCGCGGACCCTCGTTGGGCACCCACCACAACGCTGCAAGGTTGTTTAGCCGACGAACGAATGTTGCGCGGTCGGGCCACTCGCTGCCGCCCGCAACAATGATCGCAACATCATTGCTACCGGCGATTGATCGAAGCGTGAGCCGAAGCTCGGCGGCGTTCGGCAGAAACCGAGAAGCTTCGCGCACGGAGTGCCACATTGCTACCAACGAAGGTTCGGAAATGCGACACTCTTCGAGTTCAAACACTGCGTCCGATTGATCGAGCGGGTGAAGTCCGCCGGCCCATTCGAGAGTCGCCGAATTGCGAATGAGCGTGAGCGTCAATTTTTGGCGATAATCCCACTGCTTTGGGCTACGCTCTATTAACGGCAAGTCGATCGTGCGTTTGCCAATGCGCGCCAACGTGTCGCGAACAATGCGAGCTTTTGCGTCGAGCTGCGCATCATATGTAATGTGCTGAAGTTGACAACCACCACAATCATCGCCGTCGTAGTGCTGACACTCGGCATCGGCGCGCGATGGTGAAGCCGTCTCAATGCGCCTTACTCTTCCGCGCGCAAAGCGCTTCTGCAGCACGAGTGATGCTTCGACAACATCGCCGGGCGCCGTACGCGGAATGAACACCGCCATGCCATCCACTCGACCGACGCCATCGCCACCAGCGGCGATTGTGTCGATGCCGACCTTCGCAACAATCGCGGCCTGGCGCCGTTGCCTAAGCATCAACTGCGGAGTCCGTCACGTCGAGCCGCAATGCGCCACGCATCAGTACCGATTGCGCTCGACTCGTTTCCGGCCGAGTTGGTTTTTGCGCTTGAATCACCGCTACCGGCTTTCGGTGTGTTGCGCTCGGCATCCGCAACCAGCGCTGCTGCAATTGCGGCTGCACGAACTGCTTCGGATGTCGGTTTCGCGGCGGTCAATTCCGGCAACTTCTGTTCAAGCCACTGAATGGAAATATCGCCGCGTTGAAATTCGGGGTGCTCCAATACGCGCAGATGAAATCCACGCGAAGTCTCGACGCCGTCGATGGTGAGCTCGAGCAACGCGCGATGCATGCGCGCGATTGCCAGCGCGCGATTCGGCGCGTGCACAATGAGTTTTGCCAACATCGGATCGTAGTGCAGACTTACTTCGCTTCCCGCTTCAATACCTCCATCCCAACGAACACCGGGTCCTGTTGGCAAATGGAGATATTCGATGCGTCCTGTTGATGGGAGAAAACCGTTGGCAGGATCTTCGCTGGTAATCCGACATTCCATCGCCCAACCGCGTGGCGTGAATGTTTTCTGCTCAAACGGAAGCTTCTCTCCCGACGCAATACGAATTTGCCACTGCACCAAATCGAGTCCCATGACGAGTTCTGTCACGGGGTGTTCAACCTGAATGCGTGTATTCATTTCGAGAAAGTAGTACTGGCCGTCGCGATCGAGCAGAAACTCGCACGTCCCAGCGTTCACGTAACCCGCGGCCTTCGCGGCTGCGACGGCAGTTGCGCCCATACGCGCACGCAGCTCTGGAGATACTGCAACACTGGGCGCCTCCTCAATCATTTTTTGATGACGCCGCTGCACTGAGCATTCGCGTTCGCCGAGGTGCAGGCAGTTGCCGTGTGAATCGGCCAATATCTGAATTTCAACGTGACGCGGACCTTCGATGTATTTCTCGACATACACAGCGTCGTCACCAAATGCGTTTTTCGATTCACGCTTCGCTGAATCGAGTGCGTCAGACATTTCAGCATCGGAGCGAACAACCCGCATGCCTTTGCCACCACCACCAGCCGCTGCTTTCAGCAAAACCGGATAGCCGTATTTGCTGGCGATTGTTTTGGCTTCGTTGGCGTCCTTGAGCGCCTCGGTCGTGCCGGGAACGATTGGAACACCCGCGGCAATTGCCAATTGACGCGCCGCGGTTTTGGAACCCATTGCTTCGATGGCTTCGGCGGGCGGTCCAATCCAGATAAGTCCGGCTTCACGCACCGCGCGCGCAAACCAGGCGCGCTCGGACAAGAAACCGTAACCCGGATGAATGGCATCGGCGCCGAATTGCCTGGCTACTTCAATGAGTTTCTCGCCAACGAGATAACTCTCTCGCGAAGGCGGTGGACCAATGCGCACCGCTTCATCGGCCTCTCGTACATGCGGCGCGTGCGCGTCAGCGTCGGAATACACCGCGATGGTCTTGACACCAAGTTCCTGACACGCGCGGATTACGCGAAGCGCGATTTCTCCGCGGTTGGCAACGAGCAACTTTCCAATCATCTGCAGTCCTAGAGTGGAAGGTTGCCGTGTTTCCTGGGCGGATTGCGATCGCGTTTGTTGCGAAGCATTTCCAGCGCGCCAATCAACTTCGGTCGCGTGTCGCGTGGGTCGATGACATCATCGACATACCCGCGCGCCGCGGCGATGTACGGATTCGCAAATTTCTCTGTGTACTCCGCCACGCGATCGTCGAGAGCGGCTTGCGGGTTGTCGCTTTCGGCAATCTCTTTTTTGTAGATGATTTCGACTGCGCCCTTCGGGCCCATGACAGCGATTTCCGCCGATGGCCACGCGACGTTGTAATCGCCACGGATGTGCTTTGAACTCATGACGTCGTAGGCGCCGCCATACGCCTTGCGAGTGATGACCGTCAGTTTCGGAACAGTCGCTTCGCAGTACGCGTACAACAATTTCGCACCGTGCTTAATGATGCCGCCGTGCTCCTGCGCGGTACCGGGCAGGAATCCGGGAACGTCTTCGAACGTTACGATTGGAATGTTGAAGCAATCGCAGAAACGAACAAAGCGCGCAGCTTTGAGTGACGCATTGATATCGAGAACGCCAGCCAGCACGGCAGGCTGATTGGCAACGATTCCGACGCTGTTGCCGCCGACGTGGGCGAATCCAACTAAAATGTTGCCGGCGTATTCCGGTTGTACTTCGTAAAACGTTCCGTCATCAACTACGCGCCGAATGACATCGTGCATGTCGTACGGTTTGTTGGGATTCTCAGGAATGATGTCAAGTAATGCTTCGTCGCGACGATCGTGCGGATCGGCGCTGTTGCCACGCGGCGCATCGGCCAGGTTGTTTGACGGCACGTAGTGAAACAGTTCGCGAATTTGTTGCAGACATGCGAGTTCCGATTCACACGCGAAGTGCGCCACGCCACTCGTTCCAGCGTGCGTGTCAGCACCGCCCAATTCCTCCATTGTCACATCTTCATGCGTGACCGTTTTCACTACGGTTGGACCGGTCACGAACATGTAGCTCGTGCCCCGCACCATGTAGATGAAATCCGTGATCGCGGGCGAATACACAGCGCCACCAGCACACGGACCGAGAATCGCCGAGATTTGCGGAACGACACCAGAAGCGAGTGTGTTGCGCAGGAAGATGTCGGCGTAGCCGCCAAGTGATACGACGCCTTCTTGAATGCGCGCACCCCCCGAGTCATTCAAACCGATGACAGGAGCGCCATTTCGAACGGCGTGATCCATCACTTTACAAATCTTTTGCGCGTGTGCTTCGGACAACGATCCACCGAACACGGTGAAGTCCTGTGAAAACACATACACAATGCGTCCGTCGATTTTGCCGTAACCGGTGACTACGCCGTCGCCGTAAATGGGCTCGTCGGTTTCTTCGCGCGACGTGACGTAGCGGTCCAGTTCAACAAATGAGCCCTCATCCAGGAGCACATCGAGGCGCTCGCGGGCGGACAGTTTGCCTTTCTTATGTTGGGCGGCCAATCTGGCGGCGCCACCGCCCTGCTCCGCTGCATCGCGGGCCTGGGCTAAACGATCGAGTTTCTCGCGCATGGACATGGCGCGGGAAGTTAGTGGCGGACTACCGCTCGGACCAGTTTGGCGTAGCTACTTCGTCACTCTCGTTCGTTGATGAGTATGACGATTTTATGAGGCAGCTTTGTATACGATTGGAAGAACCACCCGCGTCCGTACGCAAGTGCCATTCAGTTTTCCGGGGGCGAACGTCAGGCGAGTTACCACCTTCTTCGCGGCCTCCCCGAGTACCGTGTGGGTGGCATCAACAATTTCCACAGAGCTGGCATCGACGTTGCCCTTTGAATCGACAATGAATTGCAATTCCACAACGCCGCCAATGTGCCGACGCTTGAGATCCTCAGGGTACGACGCTGAAATCAATTTTGTCGCTACCTCCTCGGATGAAAGCTTCGGAGGATTGGTCACCTCATTCACCGGATAGACCCTTTCAGCCTGCGCGTGGGCCTGTTGGACAAAGGGTCCGGCAATGAGGACAAGTGCTGCGGCACTGGCGCGAATGATGGTGGGTAGCATGGCATTGGGTATCGTCCGGGCAGTTCCAGAGCTTGAGCGGTTCGTCACACCACAGCAATGGTCCGTCACTCCAGCGATGTTTTTATGGAAAAGTCGCCATATTGACCCTTCCGATGGGTTTCGCCGCTGGCCCTTTGTGACCCGATCCTGCATCATCCGTCCATCAGAGACGGACGCCCGCCCGCTGGCGATTCTCCGCTATGTCCCGATTGCCAACACCAAACATCGATATGTCTTCTTCGAACGTGTTCGACATGGAATCTCAGCACGGCCTGCGCCGGTGCATTTACATCGCCGCTTTCCTGCTTGTGGCCATGCCCCTGGTTCAGGGTCTTTCAGGGTTATCGCCGCTTTTCCTCGGGAACGTCGAATGGCGCTTGAAGGCCTCGACCGCTATGTCCGGCGTACTGATGGTTCCGTTTGCAGGACTCACGGCCATGCTGACGCTGGCGAAATTCACCCAGAATAAGAACGTAGCACGGTTCGTTGGCGCGTTTTCGTTGCTATGCGGAGTCGTTCTGCTTGTCGCTGATCCGTTGTTTGTGCTTGATGCATTCCAGTACAAATCAATCGTCAAGTCGCAAGTGATGGAGGTCTACAATCGCACAATGCTCATTACGGGCGTTACGATGCTCACATACACGCTGATCTACGTTTACCTGGGCCTGAGCGCGCTGCGATCAGCAAAGGTCGTTACAAAGCACGCCGCAAAAGGCACCAAGAAAGTCGCTGCCGATGAATCCCTGGGCCTGCTTATTGGTCAGGAGTACGGCGAGAAGTAAGCGGTTCGTCGCTCACGGAATTTAGTCTGGGTTGTCCCTTTCACTTTCAAGTATGCTCAATTCGCAGGGATTTCGTCTGGAAGATGACGTTGCACTCCGTCGGGTCCTGTATGTAACGGGATTCGTTTTGATACTGGTTGCGTACGCGCAGGTCATCAACGCAGTTCGGCCGTTCGGCTTTGGCAGTCTGCAGTGGAGACTCACTGCGCTGAACATTCTATCCGAAAACCTGAACGGACCGTTTCTGGGGGAAGTAATCGTCCTGACGGTGGCGCGGTTTGCGGGGGATAAACTGATGGCGCGCGCTATGGGCATTCTGGCTGCGTTGACCGCCATTGGCCTGATTCTTTCCTTTGGAATATTTTTGCTTGACGTTGTTCAGTACAAGGCAATCGTAAAGACGGTTGAAATGCAGCGCTTCAATAAAGCGGCATATTCGACCGGGATTACGATGTTGTTGTTCACTTTCACCTCGTCGCTTCTCGCTTTTGCGGCGCTTCGCAATTTGAAAGCCGAACTCAAACCTGTTGTAAAGGGCGCGAAAACATTATCCGATGAAAAGCCGCAGGGGATGCTCTTTGGCCAGGACATGAAGAGCAAGTAATTCCGAAGGATCTGACTTAGAAAAAGCCCCTGCAATCAATTCGATTGCAGGGGCTTCAATTTGTGCTTCAGTTTCGAGAGAATTATTTGAGCCGTGCGCGTTCGATAAAGGTTGCGCCGGATTTTTCGACGCGCGCAAGGTAGACGGCGTTGTTTGGGCCGAAGCCGAGAAGCTGCCGCCCCTTTGGCAATCGAATTCGTTCAATAATTTCTCCGTCTCGCGATACCACATCATAGAGCAATCCACCATCGCCGACGTCTCCGGTTGCGCGAGGAAGTATCCAGAGATGGTTATTCAAGTCAGCGGTAACTGCGCCTGGATCGATTGCAGGTTCGTAGTCTGGAACGTCGGCTAGTGCGAGCCAGGTCAGAAACTGCTTCCCTTTTTGGGGCATTCCGGCCGCCGACGTCTGAACGTAGGTGTCAGTCACTTTGCCAAATCCGGATGTTGGATAGGTGGCCGCAATTGAATCGATTCGTTTTTGCTTGTCCGCATCAGAAAGTCTCACCCATGCAAATGGCATTTTCGCTGTCGAACGTCTGCTGTCATCGGGTTCAATCCAATCAATGTGATAGTCGTTGGCGCGCACTATCCCGATGGTGCCATCGCTCAACATGCTCCATTGGTCTACACGATTAATCGGATTCACGCGCGCTGTCACGATCGGCATACCACTCGCGTCTTCAGCAACTGTCATTTTCGGACGACTGCCTGTTTGCAGCTTTGCAATTGTATCAACTGACCGTAGTTCGAAATCACCTCGAATGAGCGGGTCGGTCTCGGAGGAATTGTTCAATCTGTATTTCGGTGTTGGAACCGGCTGCGGCAAAGGTGAAAAGGCACGATAAATAATGCGCCCCTTCTGATCACTTCTTTGCATGCCGTAGACATTCGAGTTCATGATGTACCCCGCGTCTTGCTGACGTGGCAATGCAATAACTCGAACAAGCCTTCCCTCGGCATCGAACAGCACGAATGTTCGACTACTTGGGTCGAGGTAGAGTGTGGAATCACCCCGGTACGGAATCAAGTTGATTGATGTTTGCTCGCGCGAAAACTGCTGGACAATTTTCGGAGTGCTGAGTGTTGAATCGAACAGTTTGATTTGGTATTGCATCGCATCACATACCAGCACTTTTCCGTTCGACAGCGTTCGGATTGAAATTAACTTGCCGGTCGAATCGGCGGCCGTCGCTTCAATCGGACCAAGATTGCGAGTTGGAATTGCACTCTGTGCATTTACACTCTGAAATATTCCGAACACTGCTACCGTCGCCAACGTCGTGCACTTGTTCATTGAGCTCCTCGAATCGGGGGTGAGCCTCTCAACTTTTGTAATCCTAATTACCAAAAACAAAGCCCCCTGATCCATGATCAGAGGGCTTAGTTTCACAACTTCAAGACGCGCTCGACTTACAAACCGAGTTCGTCTTCCGAGCTATGCACCTTGCTCGGCGTATCCGGCTTGGGTGGCTGATCT
>JBDUAX010000621.1:0-2340 GCA_040004455.1 Gemmatimonadaceae bacterium | reverse complement strand
CATGGCGTGCAACGAGAATTCATTCGTGTCGATGAAGTAGCCGAAGAAATATCCGATCGCCACCAGCGCAATCATGAGCCCCAGAACCGTAAGCGGGTACACGTAATGCGCGGCTTCGTAAATTGTTAATGCCCCATTTGAACGACACGCAAAATCGAGTTTTGCACAGGTGAGTTTGACCGCCAACAAATCGAGCGCCGAAATGAGGATGACCAGTGCGACGGCAAATATTGGAGCTGCCAAACCGAGCGCGACGTCCGCAATTTGTTTTGTCAGGGGCTTCGTTGCAGATATGGCCGACCCAACTTCCGAGCTCTTGCCGTTGGTCTTGGAGCTGCCACCAACCATCAGCGTAATGATTCCGGAGAGTCCGCCGATGCTACCCCCAACCAGCGCTCGATAGCCTGCGGAGAACCACTCAGGACCGTACACAATAATTGCACAAATTGTCGCCCACGAAACGACGACAATGAATATCCAGGCGTTAAACCGTGCACCCCATTCACGATCGGAGTCGGTGCTGCGACGACTTGCAACGCCAAGGTAGATCTGCCCGCTCAGCATAAGCAGCAACAGAAAGAGCGGCATGGCGACTGCGACATACAACTTCGAATCCGCCTCGACCAGCCTGAGCGCGATAACACCAGACAGGGCTCCGATTGTACCTCCCGAAAATACAATCAGCAGGAAATCGAGAAAGAAATGCTTTCTCCGAAATGGCCACGCCCACAACCATCCAAGCAGGTGAAGCAACACGCCGAAACCTGTAAAGAACATCATCGCATTTTGTGGGGTCCGGCCTTGTAAGCCAAAATCCCAGCGCCAGCTCAAGTAGAACGCCGTCGTTAAAGCGATTGCCGAAGTCACCAGCGGCGCTAAACACTTTAAGAGAAACGCGCTTTGCGTTTTCCCTTGCGTTAAAGGTTTGTTATTGGATTTCTTGCGCGCATCGGGCTCGTCGCTGTGCACAAAGCGAACGGCATACGCACCAGTTGCCAGACCAAGCAGATACGTCAGCGCAATCAGCAGGCGTGTTTCAAACCCGAAAACGTTAACCGGACCTCCCAGCGCGGCCCATTCACTAGTGTCGGAATTCATGCAGGAAATTGCGCCCCACGGCACCAGTACTGCCATGGCAATCAACGGAACGATCACCAGCCAATTGAGCAGAACGTTTCGAATGTAGGTCGCGGCCAACGTCCACGTATCGGCGGAGAGCAGTCCGAGTTTGGGGCTCAGATAATTGGTGTACGTGCGTAGATGTTTAACGGGAACCGGTTCGGGATCGAGCTTTACGTAAGGCGATTTGTGCAACTCTCTTTGCGCGTTTTCCGGCCCGGCGTGTTTCATCCAGGCCGAAAGCCAACCGCCGAGAAATCCGCCGCCGGAAACTGTGGAGATGTAATTGAATTTGGTGAGCGCGCTCCTGGTTGCGAGCGCCTGCACAACGCCCAACGCAAAAGTTGCGCTGCGAATTCCGCCACCGGACAAACACAGGGCGCTGTGTTTGCTCGTGCGAATTCTGTCAAAGGTTCTGGAGAGCCGAATGTCCCGAATGCGCTCGAGCTGAGTTGGAAACGCAGCCTCGAGAAACAGGCGATTGGCTTCGCTGATTGCCTTGGATTCGCTTCCGGGATCACTGTTGCGCAGCTCCGTAGCGTACGGACTCAACGTGAGCGCCTGAATTGAACGCGCCTTACGTAGTGCGGGCTGGAGCAGCAACGCGCTTAGCCGATCGGCGAGCGCACTCGTGAAGCCATCAACTTTCAAATCGTCGATTGGTTTTCCAACGGGAGAATACTGCGTCAGTGCGCGCTCAAGTTTTTCATCGGTGCCGAGTACCGTGGCGGCGACATCTTCGGAATTCTCATCGCTGGCCGTGGCGCGTGCAGCGTTCAGACGACGCGCCAGATCACGCGGATCGAGAATTTGCGATTCCGAAAAATCCCAGGAAACGTTGTAAGGAATTGGGGTCGCGTCGGCGTCGCGCTTGTCAACCGAATGGAGCTTTTCGAATTCCTCTTCCAGCACACGGTAAAACGGCATTGGTCCGTCGTAATGCTCGCTTGAAATTGCGCTGGTATTGGACATTTCCTGGCGAAGTTCGTGTGAGGAATGCGAAAGAGTCCGCGGCCCCCCCGAACTCACAAAGCCGAGTCGGCCAACGCGCTCACAAAGTGCGTTAATTCACTCGGCGACCGCAATATCACCACGCGTTTTTCCTTTTCATTTGCGCGCAGCAGCGCAAGGATGCCTGGCCGGCGCGTGCTGCGATACGACCAGATGAATCTCAGAAATTGGAAATCGGGCAATTGCTCGGCACAACCTTTTCCGATGTCG
>JBDUAX010000209.1:0-7799 GCA_040004455.1 Gemmatimonadaceae bacterium | reverse complement strand
AGGAAGTTATGCTCATGGCTATGTCCTATCCAATCCCATTTCGATTTGCATTCGTGGCAACGGCTTTGGTACTCGGCGCGTGCTCGGCCGGCGAGAAATCTGCCAGCGACAAGGCTGCGGCAATAGTCGCTTCGAATGCCACTGCGACTGGTGCCGGCACCATTAGGCTATTCAATGCGGCCAGTATTGGCCGGCCGTTGAAAGTGCTCGCGGACAGCTTCACGGCGCGAACGTCAATTGCGGTAGTGCAGGAGAGTCAGTCGAGTTTGGAACTCGCGCGCAAGTTGACGGAGTTCAACGACGTGCCCGATATTCTGGCGCTAGCCGATTACAAAGTGTTCACGAAGTTGCTGCAACCGAAATTTCTTGACGGATATTGGATATTCGCGCGCAATCGACTCGTTATCGGATATACGGAAAAGTCGCGTCATCAAACCGAATTGGTCAATGATGGATGGCGAACGGTTTTAACGCGCAGCGACGTTGAAGTGGGTCGTTCTGATCCGAATACAGACCCGAGCGGCTATCGCACGCTGATGGCATTTCAACTGGCAGAATTGCACTACAACGAAAAAGGATTAGCCGCACGATTGCTTGCGGCCGCCCCACCGCGCAACGTGCGTCCGCGCGAGGCCGATCAAGTTGGGTTGTTGCAAGCGGGCACGTTGGATTACATCTGGACATACGAGAATCTTGCGCGTGGTGCGCGACTCAAGTTTGTGGAGCTGCCACCAAGTATCGACCTTGGAAATGCCGCAGATTCGCTCACTTATGCGAAGGCATCAGTGAGAGTTGCCGGAAAACAACGTGGCGACAGCGTGACCTTTAAGGGCGAGCCCATTTTGTATGGTGTCGCGGTGCCGTTTGCAGCGCCCAATGCCACAGCTGCGAAGCAATTCCTGCAATTCATGTTGAGTGCTGATGGGCAACGCATTCTACGCGCTGCTCAACTTGATGCACTCGAGCAACCAATTCCCGCGGGATCAGCCGCGAATTCATCAACAGCAACTCAACCAAACAAACCATGATCAGTGAAACGTTGATGTTTCGTCGCGCGTTGGTTCCGCGTACCATTCGCCTCATTGGTGTTCCACTCGATCTCGGTGCGTCGCGACGCGGGGTTGATATGGGACCTTCGGCCGTACGAATTGCAGGAATCACCGCGATGCTTAGAGGACTTGATTGCACGGTGCATGATGTTGGAAACGTTCCCGTACCCCAACGAGAGACCCTTCCTCCTGACACCGGACCCGCGCACGAACTCAAGGCTATTACTGAAGTCTGTCGCAAACTCGCAGCGCGCACGGCCGAGGCTATTCGCCTTGGTGAATTCCCGATTGTGATGGGAGGAGATCATTCACTCGGTGCAGGAAGTGTTGCTGGTGTTGCGACGGCGTTTGCCGAACGCGGTCAACGCATCGGATTGATTTGGCTGGACGCGCATGCCGATATCAACACACCCGCGACATCGTTATCTGGAAACGTGCATGGAATGCCCGTTGCACATTTGCTCGGCGAAGGTGATCCGGATATGGCATCACTTGCAACACCTTCGCCGGCGATTCTCGCGCAGCATTTGGTGTACATCGGTTTGCGCGATCTCGACGCAGCGGAAGTTGACGCAATCAACGCGAAAGGAATTCTTGCGTTCACCATGCGCGACATTGACGAACGGGGACTTGTGGCCGTAATGCGCGAAGCTATTGCGCGCGCGTCGAACGGAACGGGCGGCATTTACGTGTCGTGCGACGCCGACTGGATAGACCCGAATGACGCGCCTGGCGTAGGAACGCCCGTAAGAGGTGGTGCGACGTACCGCGAAGCACATCTCGCCATGGAAATGCTGAGCGACTCGGCCAAGATGGTGGGAATGGACATCGTCGAGATCAACCCTGTACTCGACCGCATGAACAGCACCGCCGATCTCATGGTGGGCCTTGTGGCCAGCGCACTCGGCAAGAGCACGTTGTGAGCCGTTCAAACCGTTTCCTTTGCCTGGCCGTCCCATTGGCATGAGAATTCTTTCTGCTGTCGTCGCGAGCGCATTACTGGCTCCTACTGTAGTTCTGACTGCCTATTCCGCACACGCGCAGTCGGCTGAGCGTATTCCGCTTAATGGCAATCGTATTTCGATTTACAATATTGCTGGCCAGGTGCGTGTAACAGGAGGCGGCAGCTCAGCATCGGCGACAGTCACGCGACGTGGACGCGATGCCTCGAAGTTGAAGATTGCGAACGGCAATATCGACGGTCGCGAATCGCTGCGCATTATTTATCCGGACGATCGCGTGACGATTGCGAGTGACCGCGATCGTCACTTCCGAACTGAGTTTCGCGTGCGCGCTGACGGCACCTTTGGCAGCATGGGTGACGCCAGAAGTGACAAGCATTCGCGATCGCGCTTGGGTAGCGACCGAAGCGGTCATAACATCCGCGTAAGTGATGACCGCGGCGGGTTGGAAGCTTCCGCTGACATCGAAGTGCAAGTTCCGAACGGTGTGTCCGTGCGTGTCAATCTCGGTGCTGGCGAAATTGTCGTAAACAATGTGAATGGAGATCTGGCAGTCGATGCGCAGTCTGCGAATCTCAGCGTGAGCGACGTAAAAGGTGTTGTTGATCTCGAAGTGGGCTCTGGTCACTCCGACATTGTAAACATTACGGGCTCAATAATGCTCGACGCCGGCAGTGGCAACGTTGTCGCGCGCAATTTGAACGGACCAGCAATTTCGCTCGAGACCGGTTCGGGAACCGTGACCGTTGACGGATGTTCGGGGGAGAAGATGACGTTCGATACCGGTTCGGGTGGATTGCGGTTAACCGCCGTGCGCGGTCGCACGATTTCGCTCGACACCGGTAGCGGAAGCGTGTCACTCGCGCTGTTGTCCACACCAGATCTCATCACCGTCGACAGCGGTTCGGGCAACGTCACACTCACGCTTCCGTCTAACTATGCCGCGTCGTTGCATGTTGAAACAGGAAGCGGCCGGGTGCAATCGGATTTTCCGGTGCAACTGACAAGCAAGTCGCGCGATCAGATGATTGGACGCATTGGAACCGGCGGCGGCCGATTGACGATCGACACCGGTTCGGGAAGTGTGCGACTGCTCAAAGGCAACTAGCGAACATCACACGCCGCGCCATGATTCACTACGGCTTTCCGATAACGGGAAGCCGTTCAGTTCCGCTCCATTCCTGAAATGAACCGTCGTACATGCGTGCGTCGTAACCCAGCATTGTTGCAACGAACCAAAGCAGACTGGCTTGCTGGCCAATGTGGCAATACGTCACGACCGATTTACCGGGTGCGACGCCAGCATCAACAAACAGTTTCCGCAACGCCGTGGAGTCTTTGAAAAATCCGCGTTCGCTAACTGTACTGAGCGGAATGTTGAGCGCGTTCGGAATGTGTCCTGCGCGAGGATAACCGCCGCCATCGCCATTGAAGAAACGGGGCAGTCGTGCGTCGACAATGGAAACACGTTTGTCGTCGATTGCTTTCTCGACGTCGCTCATTGCAGCGATAAGTTCCGGGCGCAGCTTGATGTCGAACGTCGCGGCTTTGACGGCAGGCGTTTCTTCGGCAGTGGAGGGACGATTGTCCGCTCGCCACGCTTGAAGCCCACCATCGAGCAGCGTCGTGTGCTCCATCGCGCCCATGTAGGCCAGTGTCAGGAACACGCGCGTTGCTGATTGCAGCACACTGTCGTTTGGCACGACAACAATATGCGAACTGTTGCTGATACCGTTTGCTTCGGCCCACGACTTGAGTCTCGCGGTTGGCGGGAGTTCAAGAGAAAGTTTGCTTTCGCTGGCCGAAAGGGAGATCTCGGCCAGTGCAACCTGGCGCGCTCCTGGAATGTGAGAGCTGTCAAACTGCGCCTTGCTGCTGACCTGCAGCACCACGAGGTTGGCGTCGTGCAGATGATCGTAGAGCCATTTCGTTGACGACACCATCGATGGTCGCGGCGCGCCCGGCCGAAGTGGCTGCGCTTGCGCAGTTGACGCCGAGCAAACTACGGCAAGTGCCGCGACGAGGCTTCGAGTACGGATTTTTATGATCATGCCTGAACGTCTCAGCAATTGAAGGCCACAGCAAGCGATCAGTCGTGCTGAACTTGTGCGAATATCAGCAGTGAGTGAGCGGTGAGAGTAGCGGTCGGGCGCACCGGGCGACAGTTTGGCGAGATGACAACTCCCGCAACAGAATCAGGAAGTCAGAGTCAGGGTCCGGGTTCGACCGTCGGATATGAAGCGCGCCTCGGTCTGTTTTCTGGCACCATGATGGTTATCGGTGGCGTAATTGGCGCCGGAATTTTTCTCTCGCCCGCGGAGGTTGCAAAGCGAGTGGGAACGTCGACACTGACGTTGTCCGCGTGGGCGCTGGGCGCGCTGATCGCGTTGATTGGTGGATTCATTTACGCGGAACTCGGCGCCCGAAGGCCGAGAGCGGGTGGAACTTACATTTATTTGCGCGATAGTTTCGGAACGCTGCCGGCGTTCATGTATGGGTGGGTGTTGTTTTTGATGATTGCGAGTGGCGCAATCGCCGCCGTTGCAATGACTGGCGCGAGCTACAGCGCGTCGTTGCTTGGTCTGGATGCATCAAGCATTCGACCGTTAGCGGTCGTGATTGTTCTCGTGTTAACCGTGCTGAATATTCTTGGTGTGCAGATTGGTGCAACCACAGGAAATCTGTTCACGCTGTTAAAGCTGGGTGCGATAGGCGCGCTGGTTTTGGCAGCGCTGTTTCTGAGCCCGACGAACACTGCAGAATTGCCCGTTATCAAAACACAGTACGCTGCGCCGTCTGGAAGTTTGCAAATGATTTTGGCGATGGGTGCAGCATTGGTTCCAGTTCTGTTCGCATTTGGCGGATGGCAACAGACCAACGCTGTCGCGGAAGAATTGAAAGACCCGGCCAGGACTCTCCCTCGTGCACTGATACTCGGCGTACTGGGCGTGGTCGCGACCTACCTGCTGGTAAACTTTGCGTACTTGAAAGCGTTGGGCGTTGAGGGACTCGCCAACAGCAGCGCGCCAGCGGGTGACACGATGGCGGTGTTTTTGGGGAATGGTGGACGCATTGCAATCAGCCTGGGAATCATAGTTTCAACACTTGGCTTTAATTGCCTCGTGATTTTGATGTCGGCGCGCGTGTACCAGGCGATGGCCGCAGACGGATTGTTCTTCGCAAAGCTTGCGGAGTTGCATCCGAGAATGCGCACTCCTGTTTGGGCATTGTGCGCACAATGTGTGGTGGTGTTGGTGTTGCTTATTTCAGGCACTTACGGACAGTTACTGGACTACGTCGTGTTCGCTGACTGGATATTTTTTGGCGCAACAGCAGCGACGTTGTTTGTTTGGCGTGCACGCGATAAACAGAGTGGTGCGGCGAAACCCAGCTATCTGACCCCGCTGCATCCGCTGTCTACGCTGATTTTCATTGCGGCGGCGTTGTACGTGGTGGTCGGTTCGGTCGCGTCGAATCCGGGAAATGCGCTGCGCGGTGTGATTCTGATGGCCTTGGGAATTCCGGTTTATGAATTCTGGCGACGCAAGAAAGCGGCCACGGTTTAATATTCGGCATGACTGAGAAAGTTCGCGTTTCCGCGCTCTACATTCATCCCGTGAAATCGGCCGGTTCTATTGCTGTCGATTCCATTGAGCTCGATGAGTTGGGCGCCGTTAACGATCGCCGTTGGATGCTGGTCGATGTGAACGGAGCGTTTCTCACGCAGCGCGAGCTTGGCGCGCTCGCTTTGATTCATCCAGCACTTCATGAAGACGGCTTGGTGCTGCGCAGTCCGTCGCGTGAAGAATTGTTTGTCGAAGCACCGCCAATTGAATTTCCCGTGTACGACTCAATTGTTTGGGGAGATCCAGTCAGAATTCGCGATGCCGGTGATGCTGCTGCGGCGTGGTGCAGTGCGATTGTTGGCATGTCGGTGCGTTTAACGCACATCGCTGAATCGTCGCGTCGACCATTGCAGACGAGGTATGCTGGCTCAGTAAATTCCAAAGGGCGCACCGTCGCACTGAGTGACGGGGCACCGCTGCTCATACTCGGCGAAGGATCTCTCGCGGCGCTCAATGTTCGGCTCGCGGAAAAAAGACTGTCGCCGTTGGGCGTTGATCGTTTCAGGCCGAACGTCGTGCTTTCGGGAACACACGCTCACGACGAAGACGAATGGCAGACCATTCGCATTGGCAATCTGACACTGGGTGTTGGTACGCCGTGCCCACGCTGCGTAATGACAACGGTTGATCAATCAATTGGCAAACGCTCACCGGTGCGCGAAGGGGAAGCTGGTGGTGAACCACTGCGCACGCTCGCGACGTATCGTCGGCAGGGAACTGGAGTGATGTTTGGAATGAATGCAACAAACGCAGCGTCGGGAACGCTGCGTGTTGGAGATGCCGTGACAATTGTTGAGCGAAAGGCGCAGAGCGCATAGTCGCCGAGTTTCAGTTGCTACGAACTACAATCCGTAAGTCGACGTCGTATCAGTAGGGGGAGTCGTCGACTTTGGCGTCGTGGTCGAGTCTTTCTTTTTCAGTGAATCCAGCTTTGCAGCCGCTTTTGGTTTGGTTCTGGTTGGTGGCTTGATGGCTGGTTCCACGACTGCAGGAGTTGAATCGGTCGCCTTGCTGTTCTTCACGCCGTCCATGCCGGACTTGAAGAACGTTTGCACGGGTTGCCACCACACGCTGACCTTTTCAAGCACCGCGTCAGTTTGATGCGTTGCGACGACGTAGATGCCGCCTAACACAACCAGGCCGACGAAGACGTTCCACGTGCGATTCTTCCGCATTGCCGGCCCGTTGTACGCAACCTGCGTCGGGCGCCCAACCATGCTAGCTGGCCGATATTCAGATGGTGGCGGTTTGACTGCGGCAGCCGCTTCGGTCTTGTCTCGTTTGTTTCCCTTGGACGGTTTGACCGGCGTAGCACTGGGGGTAAGTGCAACCGGATTGACCGCACGCGCTTCGAGCGCACGACGATAAAACGCCGACGTTTCGGACGGTGACATCTGAATGATGCTGTCCGAAAGTTGCGTAGCAAATTCAACGGTCGTGTTCTGCCGTTCTTCGCGTTGTGGTGCGAGCGCGCGATCGAACACTGTTTGCAACTTTGGTGGCCATGACACGCCTTGACGCGCCTCAAGCAACGTGCGCGGACGACTGGTCAACCGAAGAATCAAACTCTCCATTGAACCGCTGTCGGGAAATGCTCCAGTGCCCGTAAGCGCAATGAACGCAACGAGAGCGAGAGAATACAAATCGCTGCGCGCATCGAGCGGCTCGCCGGCAATCTGTTCCGGACTCATGAACTCGGGAGTACCGACCACCATGCCCGTTTGGGTCACACGCTTGTCGGTACTCGCCATTGCACGTGCGATTCCGAAATCCACCAACTTCACGAGATACGTGCCATCAGTGTTGCGCGCGAGCATGATGTTGTCCGGCTTTACGTCGCGATGCAACACTTGCTGTGCGTGCGCGGCATCGAGTGCACTGGCCGATTGCATGATGACGTCGGCCACCATGTCCGGGTGCATCACACCGTCTTTTTCCATTATCTGTTGCATCGACTGGCCTTCAATGAATTCCATGGCCAGGTACAGCAAATTCCCGTGCTCGCCGAAATCGTAAACCTGCGCGACGTTCGGGTGGCTGATCATGCTGGCGTTTTCAGCTTCGCGCTGAAAGCGCTGGAGGGAGTCGTCGTCGTCGGTGAGCGCGGCGCGAAGGACTTTGATGGCACAACGGCGCTTAATGCGGACGTGCTGCGCGAGGTA
>JBDUAX010000620.1:0-2345 GCA_040004455.1 Gemmatimonadaceae bacterium | reverse complement strand
TTTCACAAAAGACGAACAGGCGGCGCTCGAATCGCGCGGCGACAAACTCAAGAATATGGTGCCGTTCTTCAAGGAACAGCCAACGCGCTGGACGGGTTGGAGCGATCTGGTGAATTGGTAATCGCACTCGTAGCACACTTCGGAATTGCGGACACGCACATCAAACACTTTCGGAGTTTAGCGTTCGCGACTGTTGCGCTTGCCGCTTGTGTTGCCGTCAGAAAGATCGAAGCACAAACACCTCCGGCACCGACGTTCATCGCAAACTACAATTGCGTGAAACCGGCGCCGGCTTTGCGTGCGAACGTTTCGTGGACGAACGACGACGGCGCACTTAAATGGGGAGAATGGCGCATACAAATTGGCGAGCGAAAGCTACCGGTGTTGATCGTTGTGGTGATGATTGCTCCGAAACTTACAAAGCTGTCACTCGACATTGCGCGCGACGGTAGCAAAGTGGTTCCGTGGTCCTTGACCAACGCACCGGCAACCGCGCGCTTCGCAATGAATGCCGGACAATTTACCGACGAGGGGCCGTGGGGTTGGGTGGTGCATCGCGGCAACGAACATCAACCACCAGGGATTGGCGCGGTTGCGGGTGCCTTGGTTGTTGACAGCGCC
This sequence comes from Gemmatimonadaceae bacterium, assembly GCA_040004455.1. Taxonomy (GTDB): domain Bacteria; phylum Gemmatimonadota; class Gemmatimonadetes; order Gemmatimonadales; family Gemmatimonadaceae; genus Gemmatimonas. Next base: position 1,724 of record JBDUAX010000620.1, on the reverse strand, counting down.
GGCACATGGGCGTTGCTCGACGCCAACGAAATTGCAGCACGACGTGGACACAACGTTCTCGAAGCGGTGCAATCGTACCCCACATTGATTGGTGCAAACGGAGCGGTGCCAACTGCACTGTGCGGTGGCGCAAACAGCATTGATCTCACGCACCGCGACGCTCGGCTGGCCGTCGGAACATTGGCCGGCGGATCGCTCGTTATTGCGATGTCACGCTTTGACGGACTCGGTAAACCGGCGGGAAGGCTGCCGCTGGGGCCGACCACCTCCGAGATGGTTACTGTCATGCGTTCGCTTGGCGCCACGCGCGCATTGATGTTGGACGGCGGCCTTTCCGCGCAATTGCTGTTGCGCTCTCCGATGACGTCTGCCCCAGGACTGTGGCCGGGCCTTCGTCATGTGCCACTCGCACTAATTGGCATTCCCAACCAATAGCGCGCGCATTCGATCGCAGTTATTTGGTCGGTGCGGATTTCAATTTTGTCGCACGGTGTCCAGCAGATTATGCACTTCAGTGCTCGGTTCACAGCTCGGCATTGCATCGAGTGGCCCCTGGGATTCACCGCCTTGGGTACCGGGCGAGTTCACGATCACGCGCGCACGACTAAGAGCACCAACGCGCGCAGGAATTCAAATGGGAAGCATGGACCAGACATGGGTGAACTTACGAAATTGTTTTTTCAAGAATTGCGCTCAACTCCACGCCAGTTTGCAACTCGGCATCCGCTTCGTTCGCACGAAACAGCGGTGCGCTTGTTGATCCGCGCAATACAACTGACCTTCCATTAACGCTCAACCAGGTGCCTTCAGGCAAACCGACAACACGTGATTTCGGATTCGCAGTGACGAATTCCAGCAAACGTTGACGACGTGTTTCCCCTTGAAATCCAGGTGGATGCAAATCGGTGAAATGCGCGTTGATCTGAAAATCTACCAAATTAAGTGACAGAAAAGACTGCGGCTGTGCGATAGGCATGTCGTTCGTGGTTTGAATCGTTGGGCACGCGACAACTGAGCCGGCGCTCCAACCGACATACGGAGTACCGAACATCGCACGTTCACGAATGACATTTACAAGATTGTTGCGCTGTATTTCGGCAATCAATTGAAACGTGTTGCCACCACCAATGGCAATCGCTTCTGCGTTTCGAATAGCGTCGACCGGATTCGATGCCCGGTGCACTGACTCGACTTCAACCCGAAAGGTGCTGAATGCTTCGCGAACATGCGCTTCATACGCATCCCAATCGCCAATCACGCTGGCATAGGGAACGAAAGTGACCTTGCGAACGCCTTTAAAGTGCGCTGACAATTCGTCCTTGGCATGAAACAAAAATCGCCCCGCTTCATCGCGCGAGTTTGAAAAAAGCAGCAGCTTACGATTTGATAAGTCGGCTTGTGGCATGCGTTCTTGATGTGCGGAGGGTCGCTCAATCCAGTTGGCAATCTACGTCCCGCGCCGAGACTTCGGTCACCCCGACGGCACCGTTCACCCCTGTCACTGCCGCTTGACGGCCTCGCCAGCGCGGGAACGCCGTCCCGGTGGCAGCGTGCGCCATGCGAAAAATTCTTGCGTTACTTGGTGCATCGATTCTGATGCTTGGTTCGTGCAAAAGCTCCAGCTCGGTGGTTGGCCCATTACCGAAGAACGAATTCAAGGTGCTTTTCCTGGGAAATAGCCTGACGTACGCCAACGACTTACCCGGAGTATTTCAAGATCTGGC
>JBDUAX010000619.1:0-2357 GCA_040004455.1 Gemmatimonadaceae bacterium | reverse complement strand
AGTCATGCAAGATCGGCGGAAGGCCGCGCCAAGGCTAGGCCATATTGCTGCCAACCCCTCTCAAAAGAGGGCTAAAGACTCATTTCGTCGGCTTTCCCGCGCCCTTCTCCAGAGATCCGCAATAACACCGCAATTGACAGCCAGCTCACCATCAGGAACGACCCGCCGTAACTGAAAAACGGCAGTGGGATACCCGTGACCGGCATGAGGTTGAGCGTCATGCCGATGTTGACGACAACGTGCACCAACCACAGCGACGCCAGCCCAAAGGCGACGAGGCTTGGAAACGCGTCGTTCGCGCGCGTGGACACACGCACACAGCGCAGGAAAAGCGCCAGGAACAGTGAAAGTGCAACACAAACGCCAAAGAAACCGAACTCTTCGCCAACGACAGAGAAAATGAAATCCGTGTGGCGTTCAGGCAAAAACGCGAGTCGCTTCTGCGTACCCAGAGTAAACCCTTTGCCGAACCATCCCCCCGAGCCAATCGCGACTTGCGACTGCTGTACGTGATAGCCCGAAGCTTTCGGGTCCATCGATGGATCGATGTAGAACACCAGAATGCGCCCCCGCTGATACGGGCTCATGCTATCCCAGATTTTGGGCGCGGCGACACCCATAATTGCGTTGACGATGACAAGCACTACCCCTTCCCACAGCCACACGCGGTACCACAACACGAGTGCTCCCAACAGCAAAAACCAGGCGCCCCAAATTCCAGTGTTGAACGCGAGCACCAAACTTACGCCCGGACTCGCCAGCATCACGAGCAACTGCCAGGGCACGCCGGCCCAGAACAACATGCCAAAACAAATGCCGATGAATCCCAACCCCGTTCCCAAATCGGGCTGCGCCATTACGAGCAGCCACGGGATGCCAACCACGACAAGCGGTTTCCACAAGTCGAGCAGCGATCGAAACTGATCGCGTTGCGCGGCGAGTGTGCGCGCGAGCATGAGCACCACTGCAATCTTTGCGAGTTCTGCGGGTTGACCCAATCGTACGCCGCCAATTGATAACCACGACTTTGAACTTGCCGCGGTGCCGGCACCCGTTCCGACAAACAACAAAAGTACCAGTAGCACGCAACTGAAGATGTAAATGGGCCACGCGCTCCATTCGAATAGTCGAACAGAACCCCGTGTGACGGCCCAGCAACCGAACAGTGCAACTGCGAGCCACTCGAGCTGCCGTATCCACGCATGCGCAACGAGCGGTGACGGCACGTCCGTTTGTCCTGCCGAATACACCATCGAAACGCCGAATGCTGTCAGCAGCAGCGCGATGATCAGCAGCGGATAATCGATCGACTGACGACGAAGAATCACGTGATCGACTTACTCGACCGGCGTGGACAACGAGAGGCGCGCGTTCAGATATCGCTCCATCATTTTCGTGGCGATCCTGGCCGCGGCCGGCCCATGCAGGCCAAATTCGAGCATCACGGCCACAACGATCTTTGGATCATCAGCCGGCGCGTAACCAACAAACCATGCGTGATCAGGACCGGCATTTTGCGCAGTCCCCGTTTTTCCGGCGATTGTCAAACCTTTAATTTGCGCGGTTTGCCCAGTGCCACGTGTCAGCACGTCGGCCAGCGCGAGCTGCAATCCCTTCAGTTGATCGGGACCAAGTTTGATGATCTGCTCACGCGTAACCGATGAATCCGGCACGATACGCGGCGGTGCAGCTTTGCCATCGATGGCCAGCGCTGTATAGAACTTCGCGACGTTGAGCGGAGTTTGTGCATCGTCCCCTTGGCCGATTGCCATGCTCAGCACATTTCCTTCAGCCCAACCGCGCGGACCATAGGTGCGATCAAAATACGCTTTCGAATCTGGAAACAGCGGCGTTTTTTCATCGGGTAAATCAATTCCCGAACGTTTCAGAAATCCCAACTCAACTCCGCCGGCAACAAGTTTGAGCAACGTGATTTTCAAACCCAATTGGTAGAAATACACGTCGCACGACTTCGCGATTGCCTGCGCGAGGTTGACGTCGCCGTGGCCGTTGTGGTCGTGGCATTTGAAGTAGCGATTACCGTACCAGTATCCGCCGGTGCAGGGCTTCTCCATGTGCGAGTCCATGTTTACGATGCCCAGTTCAAGCCCCATCACTGCAGTCGCAAGTTTGAATGTTGAAGCGGGCGGGTAGCGACCTTGCGTCACCTTATTGAACAACGGTTTGTGCGGGTCGTCGAGCAAGCCCTGATAGTATTCTCGCGCGATGCCGCCAATGAACTTGTTTACGTCGTACGACGGCGCGCTGTACAACGCGAGCACCGCGCCAGTTTTGGGTTCAAGCGCCACCATCGCGCCGCGCAGTGAATCGCCAAAGTACTCGTGCGCATACCTCTG
>JBDUAX010000618.1:0-2362 GCA_040004455.1 Gemmatimonadaceae bacterium | reverse complement strand
CATGGCGCGTTAAATCGGGTGATCTGCAAAGCCTCATTCAGCACACGGCGTTTGCTGTCAGTACCGAAGAATCACGTCCGATTCTGAACGGGGTGTTATGGGAATTGCGTGACGATTTCATGCGTATGGTGGCCACCAACGGACACCGTCTCGCCAAAATGGAAATGCCAATCACCGGTAGCAGCGCCCCCGCCGGTGATTTGATTATTCCACCCAAAGCGCTCGAGCAAATTCGGAAGCTATTTCCCGCCGAAGAAGAACTGGAAATTGCACGCGGCGACAATCACCTGGGGTTCAAGTCGCCGTTCACATCGGTATTTACGCGACTCGTCGAAGGGCCGTATCCAAACTACGAACAGGTTATTCCGAAGGACAACGATCGCTATTGCCTGGCCGATAAGGCGGCACTCACCAGCGCGCTCAAGCGCATGTCAGTGATCGCGTCCGATCAAACGCATCGCATCAAAATGTCATTCAACGCAGGCATGCTGAAATTCAGCGTAACTACGCCCGACCTTGGTGAAGCACAGGACGAACTGCCGGTCAAATACACGGGCGACCAGTTGGACATTGGTTTTAACGCCACGTACTTGCTGGAAATTCTCCGCTACATGCCGACCGACGAAGTGCGGCTCACCTTCAAAGCGCCAGAACGTGCAGCGACAATCGAGCCGGAGGGTTGGAGCGATCCCGCCAAGTATCTCTGCCTGGTAATGCCGCTTCGCCTGATGGATTGATTCACTCACACACACAGTCCGAGGGTAGTTACAATGCGCACAATTCAAGCTCGTCGATACGTCGCGGCAGCACTGCTGCTGTCCGTTGTTGCAGTCACAGCTACGGCACAACGTTTGCTCGCTGATGTGACCGGTAAATGGACCATGAGCGTTACCACACCGAATGGTGCCACCGAATCGATCGCCACGTTCAAACAAACCGGTGACACGTTGAGCGGCACCGTCGAAAGTGAAATGATGGGGAGCGCCAAAGTCACGGGCATGGTTAAAGGCGATACAGTGCGCTTCGCGTTCACGATCGACATACAGGGGCAGCAGATACCCCTGACAGCCGGTGCGTTGCTCAAGGGCGACTCCATGGAGGGCACGGTTTCCGCGGCCGGCATGGGTGACTTTCCCATGACCATGAAGAAGCAAAAGTAGTGCGACTTTAATTCACACTGCGTGCATCGGCACGCGCTACAACTGGTAGCAGCAAACTTCAGAGCCGCACATTTGTGCGGCTCTTTGTTGTTTGACGCACTTCCTGAGTTCCCTGGCCATCGCGGCGCGCGCTGTCGTTCAATCGCACGATCAACGTGCCATCTCCTTCAATGCTTTGAATGACGCCCGTTACCGCGTCAATGCGAATGTTTTGCGTAGTGCGTCCGGTGCCAGTAATGGTCAATGTGCGCCATGTTGATTTCAGGTTGCCGTCGAGTTGCGTGTCGGTTATTCGGTGCACGATCAACTCGGTCCGATCCTGAATCGTTTCAACGCGCTCGACGACATATTCGGCACGAGTGAACGATGTAATTGGCACTCCCAGCCGACATCTGAATCCCGCAGTGCTGTCGCGCCACTGTGCACCAACAGTCAATGTTTTTGGTAGGCGAATTAACAATTCGCGCACAATGTTTGTGGCGCCGCTTTCTGCACGATCACACTCATTAGCCAACGGCGGACGAGTTGTGACGCGAATGTTGTGTTCGTCAATGACGGCGTCGAACGAAACAGCCAGTGGCGGAGTGGGCACGACAACGAGCGGTGTGGTCGTCGTATTGTCGCTTTGAGTTGACGACGACAGCGCATGCTCAAGACCTCGCACAGTAAATGAGTCAACCTGTCCGTTCGCGCGAAGTCCACCCAGCGGGTCACGTCGTCCCTGCAGTGAAATCAAGGCACGAGTCTCAACGTGTTCCTGCAACTTGTGACCCGCGCTGTCACGTTCAAATGTGGCCGATACTTCACTCAGATAGCGTGTTGAGGCAAACGTGGCGGGCGTTGTCCAACTGCTGATCACCGGAGGCGCGACCACAGCCGGTTCCGGAGCAACGGGCAAAGGCGAAACAACGACGGGCGTCGGCGTGATGGCCTTCGAACACCCACTGGCAACCACCAGCGACGCAGCAAACATTGCGCGCACGATTACGCACTCGACTCGTCGCGTATTGAGGTTTCGAACAACGGGGGAATTTGGATGTTGAATCGCTGGCAAAACGAATGGGGCGTTCAAAACGACGTCTGGAAAAAGGACGGGTGATCGCCAGCCTATAAGCCGGGTTCTGTCAGCGCACGAAAACAAAGTCTTCATACACCGGACGGTCATTCCTCTCGGCGTTCAGTCACCCGAACGCTCCAGCAGC
>JBDUAX010000617.1:0-2376 GCA_040004455.1 Gemmatimonadaceae bacterium | reverse complement strand
CGTACGTATCGGCAATCGCATCAACTTTCGCGCCACGCTTGAGCAATAGCCTGGCGATTTCAACCGCGTTCTTCGGAGTTTTCTGTCGAAAGTCTTCCACACCATTGGCCGCAATGTAGTGCAAAAGTGTGGCGTGATGTTTTCGCTTCGATCGCTCGTGAAGAAGCGATGGATTGCTCGCGATCAATCGTTGGAGGGTGCCAATGTCGCCGGATACCACAGCGTCGGCAGCTTGTTCAAATTCGTTGCCGCCACGATCGGCCGACGTGACGTCTTCAATGTGTTGAGTGAACAACGCCCAGTTTTCGAAACCGTGCGCGCGCGCAATTAAAAACTGCGCGTCGGCCAACGCAAACGCATGTGCTTCCTTCTCCACTTGTTCGCGAACCGATGCGATTCGCTTCTCGATATCCGCCACTGCGCGATCAATACTGTTTTGCACGAATGCGGATATCTCGACATTTTGCGATTTCGCAATCGCGTGAATCCACTCGGTTGCCCATTCTCGAATGGCGTTCGAGTCGTCGGAACGTGCAGCGGTTGCCAGACTCTTGGCGCGCTTTTTGTATTGCTCCAGACTCGGGCGCGACGGTAGCGGTAGAACGTCCATGCGAAGCTCCTTTCAGTGCATGCCTGGAGTCCGCGTGTTTCAGGCTGAAAGAAGGTTCGAAGCCTTCAGTTGTGTTGCAATGGGTGGGCATGGCCCTTTCCGCGGACTGGATGCGCCCCGAAGCGCTCCGGTGATGTTACGCCGAAAATTGCGCTGTGGCAAGCAATGCCTGGAGGTTTGTGTCTCGAACCGCTCTAGTGCGGACCCGCCGAACCCACTGAACCTTTCACTAATCCGCGCAATAACTCCAACCGCAATTCCGCCCATCCGTCAATTTGTGCGTATTGCACGCGCAGATGATGCGTGCCGCCACTCAACGGTGCGTACGCAGGCGCCGACTCATGCGGCGTCCAATGATCAATCACCAGCGAATCATCAACCCACACACGCACCGCGTCGTCGCTGATCGTGCGAATAGTATACGTGCCTGGCGGAAGTGTAACGTCCGACCTCGCATCAATCGCAAATTTCGCTTGCGGCACGTTCGGAACCGTGGGCCGATACCAGAAGTAATCCAGTCGAGTTTCAAAACGATCGGCGATGGGCGTGCGCTGCATGAGGGCGTCAAATGCCTTTGCCTTCGCCCGAAAATCCGTGCTGTCATTCCACGCAAAAAACTTCACATGCCAATTGTTCTTCGGTTCAGAACGCGAATAACTGAATCGCATCGGCGTGCCCGCCGCGTGCTTCGCGCCATTTTGTTCGACGGTCGGCTCACCCCTGTATTCGAGTTCAACCGACCAGTCGACATTCGCGCTGTCTCGCTGCGGTGTGACGGCGATTGTATCCCCAACTCGCCCGCTCGACGCAGAAATTGACGCAACGCGACTTTTCGATACCAGATGCCACGTACCGTTTGGTCCAAGTACACGCAAACGCAGCGAGGTCGAACGCGTGCTGTCAATTGGCCAGAGTTTCGGTGAGCGCCAGTCATACGGTCCCCACTCGTCCACCACAATTGCCGAACGATCGCGCATCGCCACACTCGGCTCCGGTCGCGAGAGCATGGTCTGACTCAGCGCAGTTCGCATCATCGTTTTTGTATCTGACGCCAAACCCTTCGTTGCGCTATCAAACAATGCGTGTGCAATGGCTTTCGAATCGCACTGAAGCATCGCACTTGCACGATTACCGTTGTTCGCACTGTCTATTGGGGTGGTCCGCACCACTTGCACCGCGATGCGCGTATTCGTGAGCCAATTTCCGTCGATCCTGTAGTCACGGCTGCGCGTATCACGAGATTTCGGATACCCCCAGTCCGACGGCTCAATTGAGTCGGCCCACAGTTTGATTCCAATCGAATCCCCATCAAAACGGTTGGATGAAATCACGTTGTCCTGACCGTGCTCAATAGCAATGGCGATGCGGTTCTTCGAAAAGCAATTGCCGATTACTCGACTGTCGTAGCTGTACCCTCCCCAAAAGCCATAGTCACTTCCAGCACTCCGATTTGCGATAAACGTGTTGCGACTGAACGTCGCTTCCATGCCGTTCGTTGGTGCGAAACTGAAATCGTTGTCAATGAACAGATTGTCATTCGCTCCCCCTTTGCCATTATCCATTGTGGTTTGGCCGGCCCAGAGAAACAGCCCGTCACCACCGTGCGTCATGGAATTTCCGCTGACGATATTGTTGCTGCTCTGCTCAAACATCAGGAGATTGGCCGAATCCTGACCGCGGCGAAAAAATCCGTGACTGTAGCCACGCACATTGTAGTCAACGCGATTGCCGGTAACGACATTGTAGGTCGACCGATACATGCCAAT
>JBDUAX010000616.1:0-2387 GCA_040004455.1 Gemmatimonadaceae bacterium | reverse complement strand
TGCCATTGCCGATGCAATCGAAAGCACAGGGCTATTTGGGTGTCACGTCGAGTGCACTGAACGTGTCGACTGTAATTAACGGTGAAACTCGCGTCAGCTACTGCGATTATCCGGTAGTGGAAACGATTGAACCCGGTTCACCAGCGGAAAAAGCGGGATTGAGCGCCGGTGATACGCTACTCGCGTTCAATGGTCGTGATTTACGCGATTTCGACGTGAACTACACTGAACTATTGGTGCCGGGGCAGACGGTGCGCGTGACCTATCGTCGTTCGGGTCGCAAGGGCGAATTGCCGATGACAGTTGCGCAGCGCCCCGATAGCGGGCAGACAATTTTCATTACGAAAGTTGTGTGCGGCGCCGGTGAACCGCGCGATAGTTGCGAGGCGCGTACGGCGGCTGGAGTACGTAACAGCTTCACGTTCCGAAGTTCCATTGCCGGCAGTCCGTTCCCCGGGGGCGCAGCGGCCGGCGGGGGAGGGAGCGGTGCGAGGGGCGGCATGATTATGCGAATACCACCCGATTTCCCAGTCACATCAGTACCGGGTTCAGGAACAGAATCGGCGCAACTTCTTGAAGCGCGCTTGCTTGTAATCAGCGAAGAAATTGCTGCCAGTCAGGGTGGTGAGGCCGGTTTGCTTGTTGTGAGTGTTCCACAAGCGTCGCGTGCTGCCGAAAGTGGTCTGCTCGTGGGCGATCTCATAACGGCTGTGAACAGCACGCAAGTGCGCGACATCAACACATTGAGGCGCACGTTGCTGGTGCGCGGACCGCACGTCGCCACGCTGCAAATCGTCAACAAGAAAACGGGCGCACGTTCACTCGAAATTCACTGGTAGTATTGTCACGCGTTCAGCGTGCGCTGCTGTCGCTCACTGAACGCGTTGTACCTGCCGGAACCGAATACAGCAATCGAATTGTCGCGCGATCCGCATCAGATAAATCGCGCACGCGAATGCGGGCCGACATGATATTGGTCGCATCCGCCGTGTGACCGAGGCCGAGCAGGTGTCCAACCTCGTGTAGTGCAATGGCGCGCATTTGCAGCGCGCTAACAGGCCCGTCGTTTGGATGCGACAACGACAACACGATGTCTCCAGAAACCATCCACCACGCCGCGCTGCGACTCCACAAGGTCTTGCCGCTAATTCCTGACGCGAACTTCGGAATAAATCGCACGTGCACGTCGGCGCTTGCCGAGTCGTGCACAAAGGTGAAGTGCATTGGTATTCCCGTTTGCACCCACTCGTCGAACGCCTCGCGAACGGACACTGGAAATTCCGGGTTCCACCCGCTTTGAGCGCTGGGCTCAGCAATCCACACGCGCAATGGCTCTGCAACGTGCACAGGCCAGCGTGCGAGCGACGAGTCGCGTGTAGACAGCAGTTCTTCGATGTAGGTGCCCTGCGCGCCCTGATTGACCCTCCGCAGAAGTTCACGCGGTTCGAGCGCTGGCTCGGATCCCATGATCGGACGCTCGATCAGGCCAGGCCGCGGCGCGTCATTTTCGATCTGGGAGGCGAGCGTCGACTCAACAGTTCCGGGCGCGGTCGCAACAGTCGCGTCTGCTTTCGCGGAGAGCTCCACCCGACGAATGTCGCGCACCTGAAGGCCTATAAAGGCTCCAAGTACCACGACACAGGTTGAAAGGGCTACTTCGGCAACTTTCATGACGGAGCTCTCGGGGGAATGTGGCGCCCATCCTGATTTAGGGGCGGGATAGCAACTGGGCGATCACGCTTCAGAATCGCTTCACCGACCTCTGGTGCAATCTCTATGCGAGCTCCAGAACCGTGCCGAAAGAACCCCTGTACCTCCGGTCCGGTGCCTTCGATGCCGGGTCGCATGCTGGTGAGGCAACCCGTCGGTCGCTAGCATCCATTCGATCCAGGTCCCTGCGCCGGCACATGTGTTGCCCGCGCGTACTTCATTCTGGGAGATCGCCCCGTGGGTATTGGTCGCACGCTCATTCTCGCTGCTGCGCAGAACAAGTTTCTGAATCATCAAGCCAGCAATCGCGCGTTTGTGAAGCGCGCGGTGCGCGCGTTTATGCCTGGCGAAGCCCCTGAAGATGCCTTGAATGCTTCCGAACAACTTGGCAAGCAGGGACGCGGCACCGTCTTCACCAAACTCGGCGAAAATCTTACGCGCCCGGAAGAAGCTGATGCGGTGCGTGATCACTATCTCAATTTTTTCGATCAGATAAAAGCGCGCGGCATTGTTGGTCATGTGTCGGTGAAGCCAACACAACTTGGTCTCGATTTATCGCAATCGAAATGCGCGGAACATTTGGACGTGTTGGGCGCGAAGGCGATGGCAACGGGTTCGTACTTGTGGATCGACATGGAAGATTCGAGCTATGTCGATCGCACGCTGGAGTTGTATGA
>JBDUAX010000208.1:0-7977 GCA_040004455.1 Gemmatimonadaceae bacterium | reverse complement strand
CGACAGGCGCCAACGTTACCGTCAACACCTTGTTGTCGGTCTTCGTTTCGCTCGTGGCGGTGATTGTGGTTGTGCCAGCAAGCAACGGAGTGATCAGTCCGGAGCCATCAACTGTCGCGACATTGGTGTTCGAACTCAGCCAGGTAACGGTGCGGCCCGTCAGCGTGTTATTGGCGGCGTCCTTCAGCACAACACTTCCTTGCGACGTTTGGATCGTGCTGATCGTATTTGGCGTTAGCGTGAGTGTGACCGTCGCCACCGGCGCAGTCGCCACCGTGAACGTTGCCAAACCAGTCCTGGTTTCGCTGGTCGCAGTGATGTCAGCCGTACCTGCCGTTACCGCGGTCACAACCCCGGTAGCAGAATTGACTGTTGCAACTGAAGTGTTCGAACTGATCCACGAAACGGTGCGACCAGTCAGCACTCGTCCTTGCGAGTCCTTCAGTAACGCAGTCGCCTGCGAAGTCTGGCTCGGAACAGTTGTAGTTGGATTCAGCGTCACAACAACGGTTGCAACCGGCGCCAGCGTTACCGTGAGATCTTTCGCATCCGTCTTTGTTTCACTCGTCGCCGTTATCGTCGTTGTTCCGGCGGCAATGCCAGTGATGAATCCGGTGCCTGGGTCAATCGTCGCAACATTGACGTTTGAGCTGCTCCAAACAACTGTGCGGCCCGACAGCGTATTACTTGCCGCATCCTTGAGCACCGCAGTCGCCTGCGACGTCTGCACCGCGTTAATCGTACTCGGCGTCAGCGTGACGGCTACCGTTGCCACCGGAACTGCCGTGATCGTAACCACTGCGAAACTTGTCTTCCCTTCGCTGGTTGCAATGATGTTTGATGATCCAGGCGCGACAGGTGTTACGAGGCCAGTCGCAGCATTGACAGTTGCGGCGTTCTGATTTGAACTGGACCATACAATTGCGCGCCCGGCCAACACGTTATTGTTCGCGTCCCTCAATACTGCCGACGCTATCGTCGTTTGAGTTGTTGCAATGGTGCTCGCGCCCAATGAAACAGCGATCGTCACAACCGGCGCCAATGCGACAGTTAGCGTTGCAGAATTCGTTTTACCTTCGCTGATCGCGGTAATGGTCGTTGTGCCGGCAACTGAGAGTGCGGTCACCAAACCGCTCGTTGGATCTACCGTTGCGACATTGACATTCGAACTACTCCATGCAATTGAGCGACCGGAGAGCGTGTTGTTAGCAGCATCCCTGAGTACTGCGTTCGCTTGCGATGTTTGATTCGTCAGGATGGAAGCTGGTGTCAGCGTAACCGCGACAGTTGCAACGGGGACTGCTGAAACAGTGAGAATCTGCGAATCTGTCTTTCCTTCGCTCAGTCCGGTAATTGTTGTTGTACCAACCGTTATCGGCGTAATTGCACCGTTGAACGCGTTGATAATAGCAACTGCCTGGTTTGAACTTCCCCAGGAAACTGCACGACCCACCAGCACATTGTTATTCGCGTCCTTTGTTACAGCCGTTGCCTGCGAGGTTTGCGCGAGAGTGATACCGGCTGGCGTCAATGTGACGCTGACGCTCGCTACCGGTATTTGTCCAACGGTGATCATCTTGGTGTCGGTCCTACCTTCACTGGTCGCCGTGATATCAGCTGTCCCCGGTGCCAATGCCGTTACGAGCCCCAATGTGTTCACTGAGGCAGTCGACGGTGCGGACGAGCTCCAGCTGACGACTCGGCCAATAAGGGGAGCGCCGCCCGCATCACTGGTGATCACCGTACCCTGCGACGTTTGTCCGACCTGGATAGTCGACGGTGAGAGGGTCAGTGCCACCGTCGCTACCGACACGGGTGCGACAGTCAATAAGGCGAAATTGGACTTTCCTTCCGTTGTCGCCGTTATATTTGTAGTTCCCGCACTCTTGCTTGTCACCAAACCCGTGCTGGGATCGACCGTTGCAACCGCACTGTTTGTGCTTGCCCAAACGATGGAACGGCCAGTGAGGATTGCTCCGAACGCATCTCTGGTAGTCGCCGAACCCTGCGACGTTTGACCGACGCTAACACCTGTCGGATTAAGCGAGACAAACACACTCGCTACCGGAACCAGCGACACATTAACCGTCGCACTTCCGGAAACACCTTCACTGGTTGCAGTAATTTCAGCGGTACCGGGCAGGAGCGCAGTCACCACTCCACTTGCAGATACAATTGCAACGAGCTGGTTCGAACTCGTCCAGGTAATTGAACGACCTGTCAATATTGAATTGTTCGCGGCCTTGAGTGTTGCTGCTGCCTGCGTCGTCTGCAATACCGTCAACGCCTGAGATCCAAGCGTCACTGACACATTGGAAACTGGTCGATTATTGACGGTCAACGGAACCGAACCAGATTTTCCTTCACTGGTTGCGAAAATTGTCGTAGCACCAGCCGACAGCGTTGTGATTGCGCCGGTGGGTGAAACAGTTGCTACGGCCGGATTCGAACTCGAATAGTTTACGATTCGACCTGGCAGCACATTGTCTTGAGCATCCAGTGCGACCGCTGTCGCCTGCGAAGGGTCGCCGACGAACACTGTCGATTGCGAGAGCGAAACAACTACAGAACTGACGGGAATGAGCGAAATTACAATTTGCGCAGAACCCGAAATGCCTTCACTGGTTGCAATGATGCTCGCCGTGCCGGGCGATTTTGCGGTGACAATTCCACCCGCGGAAACCGTCGCAACAACGGGATCAGAACTTGACCAGCTGATGCTTCTACCAGGCAAAATGTTGTTGGCAACATCGCGAGTCACCGCGCTCGCGATGGTGGTTTGCCCCATCTGCAAACCGCTCAACTGCAGAGTGACCGCGACCGACGCGACTGGTGCCTGCGCTACGGTGATGAGTACGCTGCCGGACTTGCCCTCGCTCGTGGCCGAAATTGTTGTCGTTCCGGGATTCAATGAATTGATCACACCCGCTGAACTCACGGTTGCCGCGATCGCATTTGAGCTAGCCCAAACAACTGTGCGCCCAGTGAGCGTCAAACCAATATCGTCTTTCAGAACGACAGTTGCCTGCTGGAACTGACCACTGAGCATTCCGAGCGACGACACATTAACAGTGGTTGTAGCGACTGGCGCCAACGTAACGGTCGCAGGCGCCGAACCACTCACTCCTTCGCTGGTCGCGATGATGTTAACTGGCGTTGCACTCGCCAATACGCCTGTCACAAGTCCTGATTGCGTCACGGTTGCCAGCGCAACGCTTGATGTACTCCACGTGATCACTCGTCCGGCAAGTGTGTTGCCGAGTGCGTCTCGAAGCACCGCCGATGCTTGAGTTGTGTGGCCAACAAGCGGAGTTGAGCTTCCAAGCGAAACTGTCACCGACGCAACAGGTGCAAGTGTAACAGTAACATTGGCAAATCCGATCTTTCCTTCGCTCGTCGCCGTAATGTTAGCGGAACCCGGCGCCAATGCCGTGACAACACCGCTCGGTGAGACCGTGGCGACGTCGGTGTTTGAGCTGGTCCAATTGATGGTGCGACCAGTCAGGATGTTATTGTTCGCATCGCGTAGAACCGCCGTCGCCGTTGTGGTTTGCGCAACAAAACGCGCGGGCGCTGCAATTGAAACACTGACGGTTGCCACTGGCACCAGAGAAACAGTTATCTGCGCCTGACCAGTTTTTGTTTCGCTGGTCGCAATTATGTTGGCGTTTCCTGGTGCGACCGCCGTCACTACGCCGGTCTGCGAAACGGTTGCAACAGCAGTGTTCGACGACGACCAGGTAACGGGGCGACCGATCAGCACATTGCCGCCACCATCGAGCGTCACTGCCGATGCTTGTGTTGTCTGATTGACAAAGCGCGTCGAATTCACCAACGATACGTTGACCGTTGCAACCGGCACCACCGCAACCGTTACCGCCGCTGATCCGGTTTTTCCTTCACTCGTTGCAACGATGGTCGCGGTACCCGGCGCGATGGCTGACACAACGCCGGTAGTCGAAACCGTTGCAACCAACGAATTCGAAGTGGTCCACGCAACAGCGCGGCCCGACAGAATGTTGTTACTCCCGTCACGCATAACGGCGGTGGCCTGCGTTGACTGTCCAACAAATCTCGCTGGCTCGGCGAGCGTTACACTGACGGTGGCAACGGGGGCAGGGGATACGGTCACCAGCACGATAACTTGCTTTCCTTCACTCGCAACGACTATTGACGCGGTGCCCGTCTTGACTCCAGTTACAAGGCCCGCTGCGCTCACGGTGGCGGTCGTTGCATCGGAACTTGAGAACGACACCTGTCTGCCGCTAAGCGGAATTCCATTGCGTCCGCGTGGTGTTGCGATAATTGTCGCGCTTCCACCGGGCAACAAGCTCAATGAAGATGGTTCAGCGGTAATTGAGAGTACTGATTCAATCGTGACCGTAATCGCGCTTGATCCGGATTTTCCGTCGGACGTTGCCGTAATCAATGCCTGTCCCGCAGCCAACGCGCGCACACGGCCAGAGCTCGAAACTACTGCAATGTGATCATCACTCGATGACCACGTGACAATGCGATTTGCAAGCAACGCACCACCCGATTCGCGAACCTGATCAACCAAATCGAGAGCGTCGCCAACAATCATTGTCGTAGCCGCAGGAGAAAGCGTTACGGAACTGACAGCGATTTCACGAACATTGATCGTCGCCTGTGCAATCTTGCCTTCGATGGTAGCGAAGATGATCGCCGTGCCGACACCAATCGCGTTCACCGTTCCGTCGATTGCCACCGTTGCAATCGTTGGCGCGCCGGACAGCCATACGACCGGTCGTTGCGGCAACACGTTGTTACTCGCATCGAGCAAAACCGGTGTCAATTTCTGCGAAGTGCCAATAAGGAGATTGCCAGTCTCCGGATTGATCCGCACCGTGGCAATTGGGGAAGCGCCAACCGTAATACTTGCGGTGCCTGAGCGACCTTCGCTGCTCACCGTGATCACGGTCGTGCCCTGACTGACACCGGTAACAGTGCCGTCGGCCGAAACTTGTGCGATACCGCCGTTACCACTGGTGTACTCGATCGGACGCCCCGTTAACAACGTTCCATCGTCGCCGGTAATCAGCACCTGCAGCTTGAACGATTGACCGACAGTTATTGACGATTGCGCCGGCGACACAAAGACCGTACCAACGGGTCGCGCACGAACGGCAATTCGGGAAGTGCCGCTTTTACCTTCCGCGCTCGCCGTAATCGTCACAGTTCCGATTTTGGCTCCAACTACCAAACCGGACGACGAAACCGTGGCAATTGAATTGTCGCTGGACGACCAACTGATAACACGATCCGTCAGCGACGTGCCGATCGAATCGCGCGCGCTGGCATTGAGCTGTGTTGTTTGACCAATGACGACGGAGTCGACTGTCGGCGTCACCTGAATTGTACGAACGGGCACCAACGAAACGGTCACACCAACCGACGCCGAACGTTGCTCACTCGTAGCAGTAATCGTGGCAATACCAACCGACAGCCCTGACAACAATCCGGTGTTATCGATGGAAGCAATTTTCGGATCACTGCTTGACCAGAAAACAGTCCGGCCAGTGAGTACGTCCCCCCCTTCACCCAACGTGGTTGACGTCAGTTGCAACTGAGAACCAATGAAGATGTCGGCGTTAGGTACGTTTACGCGCACACTCGCTACAGCGCGCGGCGTGATTGTTAACGTTGCGATGGCGCTGCGTCCCTCCGCGCTTGCTGCGATTTTCGCGATGCCAACACCAACCGCGGTTACCAGTCCTTCAGGTGACACGCGCGCAATCAGCGCATCGTTCGTCGTCCACATGACCGCATGATCGGAAACGAGTTTGCCATTGCCGTCGCGAATCAACGCTTGTAGGGCGATCGTTCCACCAACGCCCAACGTAGCCTGCGGCAGGGGTACTTCGACCGAAGCGACAACGTTCGGAACTGCTTTGGGACCCGTGAGGTCGTTGAAGCTGGTGCAAGCCGGCAAATAAAGGAGCAACAACAAACTCCACCAGAAACCGCGGCGCACTCGCATTTATTTACCGGAACCCGCAACGCGTGTAGGACGCGAATGGTGATCGTGTGAACCGTCGCCGAGTTGGCCGTCGGTGTTAAAACCCCAGCAATATGTTTCACCTTCGGCCGTCGAAGCGCAGGTGTGAGCGCCGGTTGCGTTCAGCGAAACGTATGTAGCAGGACTGCCCACTCGAATGGGCGTATCACGACTGGTATTCGACCCATCTCCCAACTGACCGTAAATGTTGCGCCCCCAGCACCAGGCAAGCCCGCTCTTCGTGCGAGCGCAGCTGTGTACGCCCCCCAGCGTTACCGATGCAAACTTCGCCTGAGTTTCAACCTTTGCCGGCGCGTTTTGATCGGTCGTTCCGCCATTGCCAAGTTGACCATATGAGTTCTTCCCCCAGCAGTAGGCATCGCCCGATTCGCTGATACCGCACGTGTGACCACTACCGGCCGCAATGCTGGTGAAATGCAGTGCGCTACTCACGGCTTCAGGGGTGTGATGTTCCTTGCGCGTGTCGTCACCAAGTTGACCCGACGAATTGTCACCCCAACACATCGCGACACCTTCGGACGTGATCGCGCACGTGTGCGTCCAGCCAACACTCAGCGAAATGAAGCGAGCACTGGTCTTAATCGTGATTGGTGCAGAGTGATTGGTTGTCGTGCCATCACCAAGTTGTCCGTTTGCGTTCAAACCCCAGCACGCAATTTCGCCGCCAATCGTAAGTCCGCAGGTGTGATCGACCCCTGCCTTCACGAACTGGAAGGAGAGACTACCGGCCACGCGAACCGGAGCGCTGCGCTGTGTAGTTGTTGCATCGCCCAGCTGACCGCGTTCATCCGAACCCCAGCAATACGCATCTCCACTTCGAGTAACGCCGCAGCTGTGCAGACGCCCTGCCGAAACCTGCGCGAATTCCAAATCACCAACAATGGCACTCGGAGTGTCCCGCGCTTCGAGATCGCCATCGCCCAGCTGGCCACGATCGTTGGCACCCCAGCACAGAACGCGCGCAACATTCAACGCACAACTGTGTCGTCCGCCGGCTGCGATAATTCCGCGATCATCTGTTGCGCGTACCGTTCCAACAATTGGTTCAACTATTGTTGGTTTGGCCACGACCGGCAATGACGCTGGAGCTGGTATTCGCCCAGCAGCGCCCGCCGCTGCACCAGTCGCGATCGGTACGACGTTCACGGTCGAAGCCGATGGTTTATCAATTGCTCCAGTTTGACTTGGTGGCACGGCGCCATTGAGCGGCGTTCCGTTAGCCGACAAACCTGCGGCGAGTCGTGCCTGCACGAGCGCTGACGTATCGAGAGCGACGCTATCAGGTTTTTTTGCAGCCATCGAATCGTGTGCCAGCGCAGTTTGCGCACCCTCTGGGTTGATCTTGACGGCAATACCGAGCTTCGCCGCAATTGCTGGCGGCAATGCAATGCGACCAGTGCGGAGCGCGTAGCCGGTGCCAGAGCCCGCAATGATTGCGACTAACGCAATGACCAGCGCGACCATGCGCCAATTGCCTTTCTTTGGCTCGGGCTCCGCGCCCCACGACGGCGTGTCGTCATCGAGGTCTTCGGCAACTTCTTCGACTGCCCCAGGGGTGGCGCGCGTCTGCAGTGAAGTCGGGATCACAACCTGCTCAGAATTCGGCGTTTTCGGACGCGGAAAACGAACGGTTGCAAGCGCAGACGAAGTCGGTGTGTTTGTCGGTGTCGGCGCCTTTCCTTTCGACGCCGCTTTCACCAAATCGAGCCGGCGCTGATGCGCTGCTTCCCATTGAGGAAAATCCGAAGGCGGCATCCACATCGTGAGAATCGCAATTAAGCTCTCCGCCGACGACCAACGTGCTGCAGGCTTTTTTTGGAGCATGCGTTCGACGATGTACTGCAACGATTTTTTGAGGCCCGGGCGCACCTCTTCGATGGTTGGCAGCTCTTCGTGTTTCTGCTTGAAGATGACGTTGTACAACGTCTCGCCTTCCC
>JBDUAX010000207.1:0-7980 GCA_040004455.1 Gemmatimonadaceae bacterium | reverse complement strand
CGATAGCAAGCGGCGAAGATATGGGTGCTGCCCGCTGCGGTCAAGCAGCGAAAGCGCCCATATCGGAAAACCAAGTATCACATTCCTGGGGAAGTTCCGCTAGTGGCAGTTTTTTCACAGAGAAAAGCCCGCCCGGTAACGCAACTCCTCACGCCAGGACGCTCGGCCAAGCCGGGGGGTCACAGGAAAATACCCGCCAACTGTCACACGCCTGGCCAAAACCAGCAGTATTCACCCCCGTGACACCGGGCCTGCCGCCTGACCCTACCGCCGGTCATTGTTCGGTATGGCCGAAACTCCCTGGGTTCACACTCCTAAACACCTCGAAGTGTCGGCCGCCCCGACGCCGCCGGAGCGCCAGGGACCGGCTCTTAACGCCGCCCAGGCCGCTGCTGCAAGTCACGGAGATTCGCCGCTTCTAATAGTTGCTGGTGCCGGTACCGGGAAAACGCGAACCCTCATTCATCGGGTCGCCCATCTGATAAGTAGAGGGGTTCCCGCCAGTCGCATCCTCCTGCTGACATTCACCCGTCGCGCGTCACAGGAAATGCTCGATCGCTGCCAACAGCTGGTCGGCGCGGCTTCAAATCAGGTGCAGGGGGGCACGTTT
Source organism: Gemmatimonadaceae bacterium (assembly GCA_040004455.1). GTDB lineage: Bacteria > Gemmatimonadota > Gemmatimonadetes > Gemmatimonadales > Gemmatimonadaceae > Gemmatimonas. Next base: position 7,370 of record JBDUAX010000207.1, on the reverse strand, counting down.
CACGGCGTGGCGCATCGCCTGCTGCGTCGGTTCGGTCCAGCTGCCGGCCTACCGGCCGACTTCACCATCCTCGATTCGGCCGACGCCTCAGACCTTATGGGACTGAGTCGCGCCGCGTTGGGGTACGGCGTGGCCAAGGCGGGCGCTCCCCGCTTTCCGCGCGCCGAAACGTTGCATGCGCTGTATTCGCGAAACGTGAATACCAATCACCCAGTGCCCGACATTCTCGCCGAACAGTGGCCGCACTTTTTAGCCTGGGCCGGCGACATTGAAAACGTGTTCGCCGATTTCGTGCGCCGAAAGTCGGAACGCAACTTGTTGGACTACGATGATCTGTTGCTGTCGTGGGCGTTGTTACTCGAACACGATGTCGTGCTGTCGGCGCAGATTCGCGAGTTGTACGAGCACGTGTTGGTTGATGAATATCAGGATACGAATCCGCTGCAGTCGCGCATTTTGCGCGCGCTTTGCACGCATGGGCGCCTGACGGTTGTTGGAGACGATGCGCAAAGCATCTATGCGTTTCGGGGTGCAACCATTCGCAATATTCTCGACTTCCCGTCGCAATTTGCCGGCGCGGAAATTGTCACGCTCGAGCAGAACTATCGCTCGGTTGCGCCAATTCTGGAAACCAGTAACGCGTTGATCTCCCGCGCGGCCGAGCGCTACTCGAAACGACTGTGGACTGAACGCAGTGGTGGTGAACCACCGTGGTTGGTAACAGTGCGCGACGAACACGATCAAACAAAATTTGTGGTCGAGCGCATTCTCGAGTTGCACGAAGAGGGCATGCCATTGCAAAACATGGCGGTGCTCTTTCGCGCGGGATATCTATCGGCCGATCTTGAAATCGAATTGGCAAACCGACGCATTCCGTACGAGAAGTGGGGCGGTCTCAAGTTCCTCGAAGCCGCTCACGTAAAGGATGTCGTGGCGTTTTTGCGCGTGCTGGAAAATCCGCGCGATGAAGTGAGTTGGTATCGCCTGCTGCGACTGCTACCGGGTGTTGGTGATGCCACCGCTCGCACTGCAATCGAAACGCTGGCGGGCCACGGATGGCAACCACTCATACTTGGCAGCGTTCAAGTGTCAGCGCGTGCGCGCGATGGCATACGTGCAATGGCAGCATTGCTGGACGGTTTGCAGCGCGCTGGCGCGACTGGGCCCGGTGAGTCAATACAACTGGTGCGGCAGTTGTATGATCCGCTGTTGCGCGCGACATACGACGACTCTCACGTGCGCCTCGCCGATCTTGACCAACTGGAGACAATAGCCGCGGGTTATGAGGACCGTCGCAGTTTGCTCGACGCCCTGGCGCTCGAGCCGCCGTCAAACACGCAGGATCTCGCGGTGGGAGGAGACGCGGAAGATGACGCCCTCATTCTTTCAACCGCGCATTCGGCGAAAGGCAAGGAATGGGACGTGGTGTTTGTCATTCACGCGGCCGACGGGGTTTTTCCCATGGCGCGGGCGGCCGGAGATGAAGCGCAAGTCGAAGAAGAACGGCGATTACTGTACGTCGCCATGACGCGAGCGCGTGACCAGTTGATTGTCACCTACCCGCTGCACAGTTACGCCACGCGCACAGGTTCCGATTTTGCTTACGGCCAATTGAGCCGTTTTCTGGACACCGGAGTGCGCGCCACGATGCAACGCGTAACTGTTGGTATTGAAGCACCTCAGGCACTGCCGGCGCCGCGCGAAGGCGTGCATGTGGATCTGCGTGCACTGTTACGCGGTCGCTTTGGCGGGCAAGCGGATTAGCATTAATAGCCAATGACGCGATTTTCACACAAGCGCAGCACACTCAAACGCCGTTCTCCAGTAATTCCACAAAAATGAAAGCGCTTCATCATAGCAGGTCACTTTCGCACCTCGTTGCCGTTGCCACTGTCGCACTGATAACCAGCGGCGGCGTTCTCACCACGAACGCGAATGCACAAGGAGGCAACACGTCGGCCGCAGCTGCAAGCGATCAATTTCGATTGGACGCGTTGTTGCCGACCGATCCGGCAGTCAAGGTTGGCACGTTACCGAACGGATTGCGCTACTACATTCGCCGAAATGCAAGACCCGAAAAGCGCGTTGAGCTGCGATTAGTGGTAAACGCGGGTTCAGTACTGGAAGCCGATAGTGAGCGCGGCCTCGCGCATTTCATTGAGCACATGGCGTTCAACGGCACGGCGCATTTCGCCAAGAACGATATCGTCAAATACCTAGAATCAATTGGCGTGCGTTTCGGTGCCGACCTGAACGCCAGTACGAGTTTTGACGAAACCATTTACATACTGCCAGTTCCAACCGACAGCACCGGCTTTCTTGATAAGAGTTTTCAGTTCCTGTCGGACATTGCCACCAGCATCACCTTCGATTCGGCGCAAGTTGTTGGCGAACGTGGCGTAGTTCTCGAAGAATGGCGTGGCGGGCTTGGTGCGGGGGAACGAATTCAGAAATTGCAGCTGCCGATTTTTCTGGCCGGTTCGCTTTATGCCGATCGTATTCCGATCGGTTTGCCGACAACGATTCAATCGGCCAGGCCTGCGCCATTGCGCAAATTTTGGAAAACGTGGTATCGGCCCGACTTGATGAGCGTTGTTGCAGTTGGCGATGTCGACCCCGCAGAGTTGCAGAACCTCATTACCCGCTACTTCGGAAACATTCCCAAAGCAACAGAGCCGGCCCCGCGCACAGTTTCATCAATACCTTCGGTTGATACGACGCGCATCAGCATTCTGAAGGACAAAGAGCTGACCAACTCGCAGATTTCCGTCCGTTGGCAGGAAGCGCCGAGTGTAGACAAAACTGTTGGCGATTATCGTCGTTCGCTGGTCGAGCGACTGATGGACGCAATGCTTAACCAGCGCTTCAGTGAGATTGCACAAAAACCCGATGCACCGTTCCTCGGCGCCGGTTCAGCACGTGGGAATTTTGTGCGACCGTTGGACATATACTTGCTTTCGGCCAACGCAAAAGAAGGAATGATTGCACAAACGTTGCAGATATTGCTGACGGAAGCCGAACGCGTTCGTCAGCATGGATTTTTGCAGAGCGAACTTGATAGAGCGCGCACGAACACACTGAGGAGTTATGAACGCGCTTTCGATGAGCGTGATAAAACGGTGTCAGCCGCATTTGTTGACGAATACGTATCGAACTTTCTGTCGAACGAGCCGTTTCCTGGCATTGCATTTGAACGCGACCTGGTAGGCAAGTTGCTGCCATTGGTGACTCTTGATGAAGTCAATGCGTTAGCAAAAACACCGCGCGGAGCGGCCAATCGCACTGTGGCGGTAACGCTGCCAGACAAAGCTGGTTTAGCAGCACCAACTGTGGCCGACATTAAGAAAGTATTTGCCAGTGTTGCAGGAACAGCGGTCGCTGCGTATACCGAGGACATCGCGGAAGGCCCGCTGGTGCCGGAGGCGCCCGCGCCGGGAAAAGTCCTCAGTGAGAAATCGATTCCCGAAATTGGCGTGACGGAATGGACGCTTTCGAACGGAATCAAAGTGTACGTAAAGCCGACCGACTACAAAGCCGACGAATTGCTTGTTCGTGCGTGGAGTCCTGGTGGTTTGAGTCAACTCAAGGACGAAGATGTTTTGCGTGGTCAGCTGGCAACCAGCGCAATTGGCAGTGGTGGCGTCGGTAAGTATTCACTGGTTGATCTGCGCAAGAAGTTGACGGGCAAAGTTGCGAACGCTGCGCCGTTCATCAACGAATTGAATGAGGGCTTGAGTGGCGGCGCATCACCCAAGGATGTTGAAACGCTGATGCAACTGGTCTGGCTGCGATTCACCGCACCGCGCGCCGATACCACGGCGTTTCAAGCGTTGTTGCAGCAATACAGCGCGGCACTCGCGAACAAGGATGCCGATCCGCAATCGGTGTTTGGCGACACGGTGCAAGTCACATTGTCGCAGGGGAACGTGCGTGCCCGTCCCATTGATGTGGCACGCTTGAAAGAGTTGAATCTCAAGCGAATGGAAGAGATTTATCGCGAGCGATTGAGCGACGTTACCGACGTTACGTTCCTGTTTGTTGGAACGATCGACAGGGCGGTTCTCAAACCGTTGGTGGAGCAGTGGATTGGATCGCTTCCAGCGTCGGGAAGAAAGGAAGTTGGAAAGGATGTTGGCCCGAAGTTGTTCGCCGGAAAAATTGACAAGACGGTGAAAAAAGGCATCGCGCCACAGAGTACTTCATTGTTGATTCTGGCCGGCCAGGCCGTCTGGACGCGAGAGCAGTCGTATTTAGCCTCTTCCTTAAGCGATTTGCTTGAGATGCGTTTGACCGATCGCCTGCGCAAAGCAATGGGTGGCACCTACGACGTCAATGTCAGCGCTTCAATTTCGCGAGCTCCGCGACAGGAATTCCAAGTTGCTGTGCAATTTGGTTCGGCGCCCGACAATGCCGAAGTCTTGTACAAAGCGGTACTTCAGGAAATGGATTCACTGAAGCGTGTGCCAGCGTCGAAAGAAGAAATTGACCGTGTGAAGGAACAGCAAATTCGCGAGTTGGAAGTTGCGAAGAAGCAGAACAGCTACTGGATTTCGGCGCTGACGAGTCGGTTGGAATACGGTGATGACCCGGCCGGCATTGCAACGGCGGATAGACTCATTTCGACATTGACGTCGGAGCAGTTGTTGGGGGCGGCGAAGAAGTATTTGGACACGACGAACATGGCGCGGTTTGTGTTGCAGCCGGAGGGGGCGGTGCCGAAGCCGTAGCTATTGCTTCCGATTCAGTGCTGGTCGGAACGCAACCAGTTTTGAACGGCACTGTCGGGGGGAGTTTTTCCATTCGCTAACTCCGAAACGCGCGCGATGGATTTTTTCAAATCGTTGCCCTCGCGCGCAAATACCGCGTCAAACTGATCCAATCCCTGCGCATAAACGCGACGCGAAAGTACCACTGCATTGTTCAACGTCACGCGTTCAGCCCAGTGCGGCGGATACGTTTGCAAATTCGGCGCAATGCTGTCAACCAATACTGTTCGCGCTGCGGCATAGATCTTTTCGCGTGCAGTAATGCGGGCAGCCGTTGAATCAATTGGAAACGCCGCAAACGCCGCTTCGATTTGAGCAGATAACCTGGCCCAGAATGCGCCCAGCATTAGGTCGTCATGCCAATCGGCCTGAGCGCGTCGCAGAGATGCGGTGTCACCGCGCGAGCGAAAAAAAGCCTCTGCACCACGACCACCAACAAAGCTTGCAAACGATTCGTTGAATGGCACACTGCCCTTCGCGAAGAACGTGTTGTGCAGCAATTCGTGAATGACGGTATTGACCAATGTGATCGAATCGCCGGCCAGTGTTGTGCTCAGGAGCGGATCATTGAACCAACCGAGGGTACTGAACGCACTGGACGCACCGAGGGTCACGTCGAAACCCTGTTCGCGCATTTCGATGGCGGTTTTCTTTGCCTTGTTGAAGTCAAAGAAGCCTTTGTACGGAAACCGACCGACAATGGGAAACCACCAGGTCTTGCGTTCCAGTCGATCTTTGTACGCGGCAGACAGTACCAGCACCAGGGTGTCGCGATCAAGTCGCGCGTAGGTTGTGAAACTCTCGCCGGTTTTCAAGCCGAGTGAATCACGTGCAAATTCGCGCGCTTGCGTCACGAGCGTGAGTTTGGCGCGCGTAGTGGCTTCGGTAGCGGTGTCCGCAACGAGTTTCGCGATGGACTTTCGGTGGGAGAGGATCTTCCCCTCCTCAAATGCGGCGCGCGACACGTAGCAACCCATTGGAGTGATCGCCAGTGTCGCGACAAGCAGTAAAACCAACGATGTCACCAAACGGCGCAACACGCGAAAGGAAATCACACCCGTTCGCCTTTGGCGGCGAGAGTGGCCGGTCGCTATAATTCTCTGTTCATGTCGTTCGTTCATCTGCATTGCCACTCCGAGTATTCGCTCCTTGACGGGGCCAACCGCATCGATGATCTGATCGCGCGGGCCAAGCTGTACGAACAGCCGGCCCTCGCTATTACAGATCATGGGAACATGCACGCAGCCTGGGAATTTCAGGAGAAAGCGCGCAAGGCGGGAATCAAACCCATTCTGGGAATGGAAGCGTACGTTGCGCCCGGTGATCGGCGCACACGCGGACGAGCCGCGCCCGGCACCAAGGCATATTACCACCTGGTGGTACTCGCGCGGGATATGGTGGGTTACAAGAATCTCGTCAAGCTCACGTCGCTGGCCTACACCGAAGGTTTCTACGGCAAGCCGCGCATGGATCGCGAATTGCTGGCCAGGCACAGTGAAGGATTGATCATTTCGTCGGCATGCCTTGCCGGAGAAGTTGCGTCGCATTTGATGGAGAATCGCTACGCCGAAGCGCGTGAAGCGGCCGAATGGTATGCGAATGTGTTTGACGGACGGTATTACCTGGAGGTGCAAGCGCACAACAGCGACGGCCAGGCAACACTGAACAAAAAGATATTCAGCCTGGCGGATTCGCTCGGGCTTCCGGTTGTCGCAACCAACGACACGCATTTTCTGCGGCACGAAGATCATGATGCGCACGACGTGCTGTTGTGCATTGGACTGGGCAAAGATCGCAGCGATCGCGATCGCATGAAGTACGACGACGGCTTGTACTTCAAGAGTGCGCCCGAAGTGTCAGCGTTTTTTCCGGATCGGCCGGACGTGTTGGAAAACACACTGAAGATTGCTGATACCGTTGACGTTCAGTTTTCCAAGAAATATTTCGTGCCGTCGTTTCCGTTGCCGCCCGATGTCGCAACGGAAAATGAACTGCTCGTGAAGTTGGCGACGGAAGGTGCGGGTGTTCGCTACGGCACACCGCTTCGCGCTGAAGTGCAGGATCGTCTCAACTACGAACTGGATGTCATCACCAAGACGGGTTACGCCGGCTACTTCCTGATTGTTTGGGATTTCATTCGCGCTGCACGCGATCTTGGAATTCCGGTTGGGCCCGGTCGCGGTTCTGCAGCGGGTTCATTGGTTTCGTACGCGCTCAAGATTACCGACGTCTGCCCGCTTGAATTCGATTTGCTCTTTGAACGCTTTCTGAATCCGGAACGCGTCAGCATGCCCGACGTCGACGTCGACTTCTGTTTCGAACGTCGCGGCGAAGTGATCGAATACGTGCGACAAAAGTACGGCAAGGATTCTGTCGGACAGATTGTCACGTTCGGAACCATGAAATCGCGCGCGGCCATCAAGGACGTTGGTCGTACGCTGGGATTCACGCCGGGCGAAACAGATGCGTTGGCGAAACTGGTTCCCAATGCACCAAACAATTCGCTCACCGTTGCCGAAGCCGTCAAGCAAGTACCAGACGTCAAAAAGTTCTATCAGAATGACGAGCGTTACAAACAGCTTCTTGACTACGCGATTGCGTTGG
>JBDUAX010000615.1:0-2394 GCA_040004455.1 Gemmatimonadaceae bacterium | reverse complement strand
TCGAAATTGGATTCGCGCATGTTGTTCACGTCATCGCAACGCGTCTGGAAAACAAAAGACGGCGGACGCACGTGGAAAGCATTGAGTGGTGATCTCACGCGTCACGCGCCCGAAACAATGGAAAAATCGGGTGGACCGATTACCGGTGACATGAACGGTCCCGAGGTATACGGCGTCATTTTTTCGATTGGGCCGAGCAAGGTTGATACGAATGTTATCTGGACGGGTTCGGATGATGGCATGGTGCAGGTCACGCGCAACAGCGGCGCGACGTGGACGAATGTTACGCCGAAAGACATGCCGGATTTTGGTCGTGTAAGTCAGATCGACGCGTCGAAGTTCAGCGCGGGCGTCGCGTACATCAGCGTGCGCAAGCCGCTGTTGAATGACGTGTCGCCGTACATTTTCAAGACGAGCGATTTTGGAAAGACCTGGACGAAGATTGTAAACGGCATTCGCGCAGATGCATACGTACACGCGGTGCGTGAGGATCCGAATCGCAAGGGTTTGCTGTATGCGGCAACGCAGCATGGCGTATACATCTCGTATGATGACGGCGCGAACTGGGATGATCTCGCGCTTAACATGCCAGACGTACCGGTGAGTGACTTGATCGTGATGGACAATGAGCTCGCAATTGCCACGCACGGTCGCGGTTTCTGGGTGCTCGATAACATTGGGCCGCTGCGCCAGGCCACACCCGAAGTGCAAGCGGCGGATGCGTATTTGTACACGCCACCACCAGCCATTCGCTCGGGCCTGCCCGTTGCGATCACGTACAAGTTAAACAGCGTTCCAAAGCGTCTGGAGTTGAGCATTCTCGATTCCGCCGGTGGTGTGATGCGGAGTTTCATGCCCGATACCGCGCGCCCTGATTCGACGCGTCCGCCTGCTGGTGGTGGTCGTCGCGGTGGGGCCGCGCCCCCACTGCCGAAGGCAATTGGATTCAATCGATTCACATGGGATTTGCGCACGCCCCCGATTGAGAGTTTTCCCGGAATGATTTTGTGGGGCGCAGGCACCAATGGGCCCGTGGTGCCACCGGGCAAGTACACTGTTCGCGTAATTGCTGACGGAAAGACGATGACCGCACCGTTGGTTGTGAAGCGCAATCCGTTACTGCCCGACGTTACTGACGCTGATTTGCGTGCGCAGTATGCATTTGGAAAGAAGGTGCGCGACAAGGCCACCGAAGCGAACAACGCGGTGATTGCCATTCGTCGCGTGAGGGATCAACTCGCGGATCGCATGAAGAAAGCGGCTGATGACGCAGCGCTCAAGGAAAAAGGCGCGACGTTATCGACGAACACAACGGCCGTTGAGCAGAGTGTGTATCAAACGAAGAATCAGAGTGGTCAGGATCCGCTCAATTTTCCAATCAAGGTGAACAACAGAATTGCGAATTTGCTGAGCATGTCGGAGCGTGGCGATGGCCCGCCAAATCAGAGCATGCCGGACATTTACAACATTCTGACGACAGAGCTTAGGGGCTATACCACCAAGCTCGACGCCATCTGGAAAACGGATTTAGTGGCGGTGAACAAAGAGTTGGCGCGGCTCAAGTTGCCGCCTCTGGACCCGAATTGCGCGAAGGCGGAGGGGTGTACAGCGGTGCCGTGATCGCGCACATTATGCGAGCCATCTCACTTATGAGGAATTACTGATGTCGCGTCGCAATAAGGTTCTCGTAGCATCGATAACGCTGGCCACAGTCACCGCGTGTACGGTTCAGCGCATGCAACCACCGGTGGCGTCGTCAGCGCAGCCAGCGGTGCTCGATGATCACATGTCGCACATGACGCCCGAAGAGCTCCACGGGCCGATGGTTTCGGATGCGGAAATTGACTGGACACAGCAAGGGCACGCAGGTTTGCCTGCCAGCAATAACACTGCTGCCGCTCGGCTCAAGGCGAGTCCACGGCATAGCGAATGGGTTAAAATCGCGTGGGAGCCCGGTTCGAACGACTCGTTGATGGCTTGGGTTGTGTATCCGAAAGCGACTGGTAAGGCGCCCGTCGTTATTGTCGTGCACGAAATTTTCGGCTTGTCCACATGGGTGCAGAGCGTAGCCGATCAGGTAGCCGCGGAAGGTTTCATTGCGATTGCTCCCGATTTGCTGTCACGCGTACGTGGTGGCCCCAGTACCGTGACACTCACCAATGACTCCGCACAAAAAATTGTTGGCGGAGTGAACACGACTGAGCGCAACAAGGGCATTACTGCGGTCGCCAACTACGGCATGATGCTGCAATCGGCACAGCAGAAGTATGCTGTGATCGGCTACTGCTGGGGCGGTCAAACTGTTTGGGCGCACGCGGTGAACGAAGGCGTAAAGGGATACTCCGGTGGTGTCGCATTTTACGGTGCATTTCCGTACAACAATCCGGGCACTCC
>JBDUAX010000206.1:0-7984 GCA_040004455.1 Gemmatimonadaceae bacterium | reverse complement strand
TCGTACAATGCGTATTCAATAGTGATGCCGTCGAGTTTTGCTTTTGCCGGACGAGCCATCGCCTTCACCCAGGCCGGCGCGTCATCGTTGTTGCTGTTTCCGTTGCGCTTGGCAACAGCCCGACGAGTGGAATCCTTCGCATACACATCGTGAGCAAGTGTTGCGCGCGCCAGGGAATCACGCAGCTGTTCAACTCTCTCGTTCGAAACTTTGTCAGCCGCGTTTTCCTCGGACGCGACACTCCAGAGATCGATATCAACGGCCAGTCTGTAAGCCGCTCGCACTAACTGTCCGCTCTTCTCATCAAACCAGAACGAACCAACAAACAGATGCCAATCAGATTTGCGCGCCGTAATGCGCAATTCGCGAATCTTGATAAGGGTACCGTCACCAAGCTTGATACTCTGCGAATCGCCAGTGGCGTAGCGATAGTACGCCTCCGCGCCGCGTGCAATTGGATGAATGATGTTGCGTTCGTTGATATCCGTTTTCACTGTGCCGCCGTCGGGCAACCACAGAGTTTCCTTGCCTGGGAAATACGGAACGGAAATGGCCGACGCAAATCCATCGCCGTCGATTTTGTCGGCCATTGGCACCACCATGCGCGAACCAATTGGCGTAACCCACACTCCAACGCCACGCTTCCACTCAACTTTTGAAACGTTGTCGCCGCGCCACAACAATTTCTCAAGACCAACATGGCGAACACCCATACCCGCTGACATGCGTTGAGTGGTCGTCGCACTATACGATCGAAGGGCAACATCCTGTTGCTCTCGGGCAATTCGGGCGCGCTCCAACAAGTTTTTCGCGCCTGAATCGGCAAATGCGGTTGGTTCTGCCTGACGCGCGAGTTCTCGGCGGTGCGCCGTGTCATTCTTGGCGCGTTCCTTTGAAAGATCGCGCGCTTCTCGCGAAACACGCCGCAAATCTTCGCGGGCGGCAGTACTCAACGTATCACGTGGAGGTGCAACAGGCGGTTTCTTTTGTGCAGCCAACTCGCGCGGCAGTGCGCTGATTGCGCACGAGGCGATCGCCACTAATGAGAACAGACGAAGACTGCGACTGAAGCTACGATGCATCGGCAGGGGGCATGGGCACAGAGATAAGCGGCAGTACGCCGTCATTCGGACTTCGGTTTCCCATCTCGTGTGTTGCAAGAAGTCTGCCCACTCCCGAGCGTACGGAATCGCCTCGATTGACCGTGATCGGAGACAGCCGACCGACCTCCAGTGTCGATCAGCCACACCCAAGTCATTTTGGCAAAGTCTTTCATAAGCTACACACCCAGTTGGACATGGTTACAGTCATAAAATGCATCCCTCGCACCTCCATAGCGCTGGACGCACCGATTTTCCGCCATAACTTGGCAGCTCGGCCTCGCCGACACATGGCCCGTCCCTACTCAGCCAGCAGTTTGCCGCTTTTCCAGGAGTCGCTCAGTGCACGCATCGCCACGCAAATTCGTCATTCCGTTTCTTTTGGCCGTTCTTCCCCTCGCGACGCTCGAGGCCCAGGGAGCAGGCGCTACCGCCGCGAGCACGGCCGTGAATCAAGTGGTTGGCGGCGACCCGCGGCTCGTCAAACTCAAGACCGAAGCGCTCGCATTGGTTGAGGCACGCGCCAAGCAAGTGCAGGTCATGGTCGACATGCTGTTCTCATTCCAGGAGCTCGGCTTTCAAGAATTCGAGTCGACCAAATACCTGACGGGCATCCTTGAAAAGGAAGGCTTCGCCATTGAACGCAATGTTGCCGGCATTCCAACGGCCTGGGTTGCTCGATGGGGCAGCGGCAAACCAGAAATCGCATTGGGTTCCGATGTCGACGGCATTCCACAGGCTTCACAAAAACCCGGTGTCGGCTATCGCGATCCCATGATCTCAGCTGGCCCGGGTCATGGCGAAGGGCACAATTCTGGTCAGGCAGTGAACATCGTCGCTGCAATCGTCGTGAAAAATTTGATGACGCGCGACAAGATTCCAGGAACGCTTGTGCTGTTTCCAGGAATTGCGGAAGAACAAATGGCGGGCAAAGCGTTTCTTGTTCGCGCCGGTGTTTTCAAAACGACGGATGTCACGCTCTTCACGCACGTTGGACAGGACCTTGGCGTTTCATGGGGTGCGAGTGGACAGAGCGCGCTGATCTCCGCCGAGTTTCGTTTTCGCGGACAGAGTGCGCATGCGGCCGCTGCACCGTGGCGCGGACAAAGCGCACTCGATGCTGTGATGTTGATGGGCACCGGTTGGGAATACAAACGCGAACATCTTCGCTTGCAGCAACGCTCGCATTACGTCATCAAGGATGGCGGCGATCAACCCAACGTTGTGCCCAGTACTGCCAGCATCTGGTTCTATTTCCGCGAGCAGGATTATCCGCGCACCATGGAATTGTTTGAAACCGGAAAGAAGATGGCGATGGGTGCGGCAATAATGACCGACACCAAACTCGATACGATTCTCATTCTCGGTTCAGGTTGGTCAGGACATTTCAGCAAGCCGATTGCTGAGACCATGCAAAAGAACATTGAATCGGTTGGCATGCCCAAGTGGGATGACAAAGATCAAACACTCGCGAAAGGTATTCAAAAAGAATTGGGTTCCCCCGACTTCGGTTTGATCGAACAAATCGGTCCGCTTCGCGGTGCAGAGGTTCCGCAGAACTGGACTGGTGGTGGTTCGGATGACATTGGCGACGTGTCGTGGAACGTCCCGACAATTACGCTGCGCTACCCATCGAACATTCCGGGTTTGCCGGGACACAACTGGGCCAACGCCATTTCAATGGCAACGCCAATTGCTCACAAAGGCGCACTCGCAGGCGCGAAAGTTCAGGCGTTGACAATGCTCGACATTCTGCTCACACCGAAAGTTGTGGCAGACGCCTGGACGTATTTCAAAGACGTGCAAACGAAAGACGTGAAGTATCAACCGTTTATTCGTCCGCAGGATCAACCGCCGATCTGGTTGAACCAGGACATCATGGCGCGCTTTCGCGAGCAGCAGAAAAAATTCTACTACGATCCCACGAAGTACAAAACGTATCTCGAACAATTGGGAATTACGTATCCAACCGTTCGGCCGGCGACGCTGCCTCCCAAGGGCGAAAGCAGCAGCAAATAGTCTTTCGTAACCTTTAGCAGCAGCCGAAAAACACATGTCATCGACACCTTCACCGTTGGGCGACCTCTCGCCCAACGAGTTTCGTGCTGCCGCGCATGCCGCAGTTGATTGGATTGCCGAGTATCTCGAGCATCCCGAGCGATATCCCGTGCGCAGTCAGGTTGCGCCGGGTGAGGTGATGAATGCGTTGCCCGCGTCGCCACCGGTGCACGGTGAATCGCTCGAACACATGATGCGGGATTTTGAAAAGACAATTGTTCCGGGAGTAACGCATTGGAATAATCCGGCGTTCTTCGCGTACTTCTCAATTTCCGGTTCGTATCCTGGAATTATCGGCGAATTGTTGGCCGCGGGACTGAACTTGAACGGCATGCTGTGGGCAACGAGTCCCTCGGTTACCGAGCTCGAACAAGTTGCGTTGAGTTGGTTGCAACAGTTGCTTGGATTGGACAACAATTGGTTTGGTGAAATCACCGACACGGCCTCAGTCTCAACGTTTTATGCGCTTGCCGCTGCGCGCGAAGCCGCGCATCTGGACATTCGCACGCGCGGGCTTGCCGGGCGAACTGATATTCCTGCGCTTCGCGTTTACTGTTCCGAGCACGCGCATTCATCGGTAGACAAAGCGGTGATGGCGCTGGGATTGGGGCACGAAAATCTCGTGAAAATTCGCGCTGATGATGCATTTCGCATGGATGTCAGCGCGCTTTCGGAAGCAATTGCAACCGATAAAGCAGCAGGATTCCTGCCACTCGCCGTAGTTGCAACGACGGGAACGACAAGTGTTACAAGCATCGACCCAGTGCGCGCAATTGCGGCGGTTGCCAAGGCAAACAATTGCTGGCTGCACGTTGATGGAGCGTATGGTGGAACAGCTGCAATCGTTCCCGAATTACGTCACGTTCTGGATGGCACTGAACTCGCAGATTCATTGGTCGTGAACCCGCACAAGTGGTTGTTCACGCCCGTTGACTGTTCGGTACTCTACGTGCGTCGCCCGGAAATTCTGAAGGCGGCGTTCGCATTATTGCCGGAATATCTCATTACCAGGCAGCAAGACTCGGTTGTAAACCTTATGGACTACGGCATCCAACTTGGTCGCCGTTTTCGTTCATTGAAATTGTGGATGGTGATGCGCGCTTTCGGCTCTGAAGGATTGGCCGAGCGTATTCGTCATCATTGTGAGCTCGCCCGCGAGTTTGCGGGGTTTGTGCATTATGAGGGCAATTGGGAACTCACCGCACCAGTTCCGCTATCACTTGTCTGCTTTCGTTATGCTCCAACTGGAATGGCAGAAGACGAGATTGCTCGCGTGAACGGCGCAATCATGGAGCGCGTGAATTCACGCGGAAAGGCTTATTTGTCGCACACAAAGGTCGCTGGTAAATACATGTTGCGACTGGCAATCGGGAACATTCGCACTGGGCGTGAGCACATTCAGCTTGCGTGGCAGGAGTTGCGTGATGCCGCAAGAGAATCTGCTTAGAAACCACCAAAGCAAAAAGGAAACGCGGATCTAACGGATCGCGCGGATTGATCGTCGCCAGCGATTGCCCGCAAAGCGCAGGACCAAAATTGATTTTTGTTCACTGCAACACGCGAACGGTAAGTGATTCATTCGCGTGACGCGAGCAGTCACAAAAAACACTGCCTTGAAAACGCATCGCCGTGTCGTTCGCCTTGCGACGAACTATCCGTGTGATCCGCAAGATCCGCGTTTCGCTGTTGCTGTTGCTGTTGCACGCCTTTTCGACGACGCAATGCCGCCCATCTCGACCGCGGTCTATCCGCGTCTGCAGTTCATCCGCGTCTCATATTTTTCCCTGCAACAAGAGTCAACATTACTCCGGATTTCCTGGCACAAAATTGTCGTTCTGCAACGGCTGTCCACCGGCCGCCTCAATCTGCGCGAACAATGCATTCGCGGCCGCACGCTCTGAACGCCGCCGCTTGAGCAACTTGCGAACATTGCGCTTCCGCTGCCACTTGATGAATCCGAGCACCACCGCCGTCACGGCAATTGCGCCAATCACTTCACCAGCACGATCGAGTTTGCCAACGACGTACATCGCGGCGTCCCCCGCCGCGTACCCAATCAGCGTGAATATGAGCGACCACGCGGCAGCACCCAACAAGCTCGCGCTGAAATAGACCGGCATGCTGACCCGCGCAGCGCCGCACGCCATTGGCAGCAGAATGCGCGCTCCAAACGCAAAGCGCACCAACATTGAAGCGCGCCATGGGTTACGCTGCACCACCCGCAATGCCACCGTTCCCGCCGCACGCAATTTCGGGAATCGCCGGCGAATCCAGTCCCACTTAGCGCGTCCCAGCCAATACAACACGCTCGTCGCCAACCAACTGCCACAGGTTATGGCCAGCACGACCCGGATGAACTGCAATTCCTCGCCACGCGCAGCAATGCCACCGAAAATCGGAGCCAACTCTTCCGTAATAGTGGTGGAAAGCCCCAGCGTTATGTACGTCCACCAACTGTCCGACAACGCATCAAGCGATGCGAAATCGGTAAGCGACCGCGCGTTGTTGAAGGCGGTCGCCACAATGAGAGCACGCAACAACAATGGCGTGAGTGGATTCATCGTACAAAGGCGGGATAAAGCACGGGAGACCGAGTTATCTAACCACTCGACCTCCCGTTTGTAGCCTGCTTAACCCCAGCTTAACGCGTTTCGGCCTTAGTCACCGATTTCCGGCGTCGGTGTGCCACCGAACGTCTTGAACTCGCCAGTGCGCGGGGGAGTCATTCCAAACCAGCTTGAGACCTTGGTGCGGGCCGCATCCATGATTTCGTAGAAAGTGGGGATTACGAGCAGCGTCAGGAAGGTCGACGTCGTCACGCCTCCAATGACTGCGATGCCGAGTGGTGCTCTGAACTGCGCTCCTTCGCCGGTTCCGAATGCGACAGGCAACATGCCCGCAATGAGCGCGAACGTTGTCATGAGAATGGGACGCAAACGAATTGCGCCCGCCTCAATGAGTGCTTCACGCAATGGCATGCCATTCTTCTCACGCGCCCACTTCGCAAAATCGATGAGCAAGATGGCGTTCTTCGCCACGATGCCCGCCAACAGAATTACCGCGATCATGCTCATGATGTTGATCGTCTGACCAGTGATGGCCAGCGCCGACATGACGCCAATGAGTGAAAGCGGAAGCGAAATGAGAATTGCGAGCGGATCGAGGAATGATCCGAACTGAACGACGAGTACGAGGTACATCAACATGATCGCCACTCCCAGCGCGAGCATGATCGGAATAAATACCTTTTTCTGCTGCTCAACTTCGCCACCTGACGAAATCTGTACGCCGGGCGGCAGCGTTATTGAAGCGGTCTTTGCTGCAATGTCTCCGTTCACTTCGTTCAACGCCCGTCCTTGCACGTTCGCTTCCACCATAACCACTTTGTCGCGATTCAAATGGCTGATAACGGCCGGACCTAATGAAGTCGAGACATCGGCAATCTGGCCAAGTGGCAACGACACAGTATTGACTTGCCCTTGCCCACCGACAGACAACGGCAATGAAGTCAAGTCCGTTACGCGAGTGCGGGCGTCAGAATCAAGACGCAAACGCACTTTGCGCGTTTCCCCCATTGGGTCGACCCAATCACCTACTTCAACACCGGCAAAGGCCGGACGCAACGATTGCGCAACTGCGCCAACGGTTAATCCGAGTGATCCGGCGAGACTCCGCTCCACGGAAACATTCAGTTCCGGTTTTTGTCCTTTCGTGGACAGTCCGACATCGACCGTGCCTGGCACGCTCGTCACAATTTCCTTGTATTGTGCGGCGAGTTTGTCGAGCGCCTGCTGATTGTTGCCGCGCAATTGAATTTGAATTTGCTTTTGTTGTCCTGCGAAATCGCTCGTGTACACCGCGATTTGCGCCCCGGCAATTTTCGATACGTCCTGACGAATCTGTGCGCCGAGTTTTGTGGCACTGCGCTTTCTTTCGCTGCGTGGACTGAGCCGAATATAAATTTTACCTTCATCGACCGCACCCGACGCGCCGCCGATAGTGGCGAATGTGTGCGTGACCTCGGGATACCCGTGTGCGATGCGAATGGCTTCTTCAATCTTGATACGCGTTGCCGCGAGGTTAGAACCCGGCGGCGTTTGCACCGACACGTTCAACTCACCGCGATCGTCTTCCGGCATGAATCCGCCGCCAACGATACCAGTTGCGGGGAGCGCGATTGCAACCGCCAGCGACACAAGGCTCAGCGTCACCATACTCTTTGGATGATCAAGCGCCCAACCGATTACCCGGCGATAGCGGTGCGACAGTCCGTTGAACCAGTGATTGAACGAGTCGAGGCGTTTCGTGATCCACCACTTTTTGTCTTCCGCAACGTGCGGATCGGGCCAGTAAGCGGACAACATTGGATCGAGTGAGAACGACACGAATAGCGACACCAACACCGAACACGCAATGGTTAATGCGAACGGTTTGAACCACTGCCCAGCTTCGCCATAAAGGAACGCGATCGGCACGAACACTGAAACAATTGAGAACGTCGTTGCAGCAACGGCCAATCCGATTTCGTCAGTGCCTTCGCGCGCCGCCGTATAATGGTCTTTACCCATTTCCACGTGTCGCACAATGTTTTCCCGAACAACAATGGCATCGTCAATCAAAATACCGATTGCGAGCGACAGTCCAAGCAACGACATCGTGTTGAGTGTAAATCCGAATACCCACACGGCGACAAAGCTCGCGAGTACTGACACTGGCAACGCCAAACCAGTGATGACAGTTGAACGCCACGAGTTAAGGAACAGGAACACTACCAACACCGTGAGCAGCGCACCTTCGAACATCGTCGCCTGCACGTTTTCCACTGA